>CASERA010000330.1 GCA_949290175.1 uncultured Ruminococcus sp. | reverse complement strand
TAAATTGGTTAAGGTCAATCCGGTATGCCTTTAATGTATTGTGATTAAGTTCTTTTCTATATTTGCAGTAATCTAGGTATTCTTCTATTCTCTTTTGTAAGTACATTTTCTTTCCTTCTTTCCATATCGTTAATCATGCTAACTAGATTCCTATTCTATACGATCCAGTATAAAAAAATCTAGTGAATATATTGGATAATATATAGTTATCCATACTTTAAATAAAACTAAACAAGGAGATATAAATAAATGACACCTATCTTTTTAAGTAGACCAAATCCATTTACATATGAGCAAGATTTTTTTCTAGAGAAGCTAATTTCATATTTAAATAATAATGGATTAAAAAACTGTACACTGACATCAAAAGATTATAATCCATATGATTCTTTAACTTGTCTTAATGAAATAATAAAACGATGTTATGGCATGATTATAGTTGCCTTTGGACAAGTGTATATGGAAAAAGGAATTTCTAAAAAAGGAGCAATTCGCGACGATAAATTCTTCGCTTCTCTAGAAAATCCTATGGATAATACTTGGATTACAAGCCCATTTTGCCATATTGAAGGAGCACTAGGCTTTAATCACGGGCTACCATTAATTACTATCAAGCAAGAGGATATAAAAATAGATGGAATATTAAAAAAGGACTCTCATATCATTACAGGACCTAGTTTTTCTTTGAATTCTTATAAAAAAATAGAGCAGTATTTTAAATCAAATGAATTCATTAAATCTTTTAATATTTGGAAACAAAGAATAGATGAGTTTTACAATTTTATAAATAATAATACATATTAAAAGAACGCAAAACAGGACTTGTTAATGTTTTTATACACCAAGTCCTGTCTTATAAAAATCAATATTATGGATATCGTATTTTTAGATCTTTGATTTTATAGCATTAAAATCTTTTTCAAGTTCTTGCCGACCCAACATAATAGTTGTCTCTTGTCTTTTAGTAGTTGGTATTATGTGAAAAGGGGTATTAGTAATATTGTTTGCAATTAATAATAAATCATTTTGATTTGATAAAAACCATATATTATTATATGGATCAGCTTTTCGTTTCATATCTGCAGTTTTTGTTAAAAATACTTTTGCATTATGCTTTGCGCTATAATAATATTCTCTTAAAATTTCTTTGTCATCTGTTATTTGATAAATTTTTAATAAAGTAGCACAATAGTTTCTAGCACAGTAAATATTTCCACTCTCATAATTAGCACCTTTTCTATAATATTCAATAGATTTGTATAAAAATTTAGGTTCTTTTGTTAAGTTAAATAATCTTAACTGAATGGCAGCAGCAATTCCTAAAATGTCTTCACATGTTGTGTGTTCTAAAGAAATATATTGTTGTATTTTATCAAATGAATCTTCTAAATTTTCCACTGACAAATTTTTTTTGTATGATGCTAATATATAAGAACATACGATGTCTTCAGAAATATAGGAATATTCGTTCAAAATTCTATAAAATAGCTTTTCAGCTTCCGCATATTTCTCATTCTCAAGTAAAAATCTTCCCTGAGAAATTTCTTCTGATAGTGATGAATTTTCCGAAAATTGATCGTCTATTGGCTTATCTATTGGTTTATCATATAATTTAAGATGAAAAACAGGACTATCAATATATGTATCATCTGAGTTTTTACAGGTTTGGATGACATTAGATAAGATATATGAAACTCTTTTTATCTCATCTATATCTTTTTGTTTATCAGAATCATAAATTATTTGAGGATTAAATGTTAGATCAAAAAATTTATTATTATCGATAGTTTTTTTATCACACATGATTATTGTAGATTTTGGCTTCATTGCATGCCTCATGCCTAATTCATAAATAGCATTTTGATTTAGTGTTGTAATATCTGCAATTACAATATCAGCTACATATAAATTTTTGATAAAAGTATTATTGATAGCCTCTGTAGTATAGACTTCATCGCATCGAAAAGCATGTTTATGCCTCTCATCTGAGTAAACAGAGACCAAATTGCTCTTAATTAAAACTGGTTTTATTAAATATTTATAAGTTACATCTAAATCTATACTAATATTTGTGTTTGGGATCTTTTTTGTTTGAAATCCCATTATGACAAAACAAGTCTTTTGCATAATATTATTCCTCCACATTATAATGATAACTATATATTATCCACATTTTTTTCTTTCAAATAGCACTTTTATTTTTTTCTTTATCCTAATAAAACTTTAATTCAGAAATACACGTATCCTCATACTTACTTCCAGCCTCAACACCTAATATTGTTACTTTAACGCTAGAAGCTGTAATTTTCTTATTTAACAAAATTAAAGTTC
>CASERA010000329.1 GCA_949290175.1 uncultured Ruminococcus sp. | reverse complement strand
TTATATATTAAATATTCCAGATTTTTTTCCAAATTTTTGAATTTTTTATTTTAGAAAAGAGATAACCAAGAGCTATTCCTAATCCCCCAATAATCATAATATTCAATAAAGGAATTTCAGGAAATAATATACAAGTAACAATAGTCATACCACATAGAGGGGTAATAAAATTTATAGAAAAAAGAACCAATATTTTTTTTATCATGGATATAATATTTTTTTTATCTTTCTTTGATTTTGCTACCATGATTCTTTCCTTTCTTTATATTTTAAAATTTACATTAAGATAAAAGAGTATAACAAAAAGAATAATCAGTACCTATTTTTTTAGAATAACTTGAATCGGTATAATAATCGTATTTATAATAGTACATTGTACTGTCAGAACTATAATAGATTGTTCATGTATAATATTGGTTTTCTGTATTATTAGCAAGAAGGTTTGTTACTAAACTTGAAGTTGCAAGATAATAACTTACAGGAACGCCACTTATAGCCGCTAAGAATCCGATTACAGCACTAGCATTTGTAAGATTCTGATGTGAATTAAGTTTTTTAACTGATCCTCTTTGTTTAGCTCCAGGTAATGGACCACGGATAGATGTTGTTGATCTTGATGTTACTTCATCAAGATATGGTGCAGTTAAGTTAGTGTCCGATGTTTTTGCATATATTGATACACAACTTCCTATGGTTAAACAAAATGATAATGCAAAAGGTAATACTTTTTTTAGTCTCATGATTTGCTCCTCCTTGTTATAAAATTAAAAAAATATAATTATATATTATATATATTACCATACTTTTTTAAAAAAGTAAACATATAATGTGAAAATTTCATTATAAATAGTAAATTTTCTTTATATTATTGAAAAAGGATTTGTCTGTTGTTGGTGTAGAAAAGAAAGATTTCATGTAGGAGGATGTATGGGAAATCTAATTTTATAACAAGGATATATTTAAAAGAATTTATATAGAAAATATATTTTTATGATATAATACAGATAAATAAATTTGAATTATGAGAGGTGTGATGGAAATGGACTTACTATGTTACTTCTCTTATTAAAGTAAAAAACAATAAAATTGCTTCTATTAATGAATACTAGAGCAATGATGTATAGCTCTACAATAGAGATTAGAGGAACATATTGGGATATCAATAAAGAGATAAATAGCAGTTTGGATAAGAAAATGCCTAAGGAGATGGAGTCAATGAAAAGGATAGCAGTTGTTATTTATGATTATTTTTGTATGTTTGAATATAGTGTTGCATTAGAAATGTTTGCAATGTCAGGAGAAGTAAAAGTTGATATTTATGGGGAAGAAGTGAAAGCTTATCGTAGTGAAGAAGGAGTACTTTCGGTAGCAGAATATTCTTTAGATGAGTTAAGAGCAAAGGAGTATGATGGATTAATTCTTACAGGATTTGCAACAGAAGATGTTAAGATTATTAATAATCAGCGATTTTTAGAAATTATTCGAGAGTTTTATCAACAAAATAAAGTGATTGGAGCGATTTCAGCTGCACCAGTATTTTTAGTAAAAGCAGGTGTTTTAAATGGAGTTCCATTTATGTGTGGTTGTCCAAAAGAGGGGCTGTATGAAGGAGGTTTTACAAAAGAAGAATTAGAACACATGATCGAATGGAAAGAAGCATGGGCACAAAGGGATACATTGAAATTTATTCGACAAGGCTGTATTGTGACAGCGGTTGCCTTTGGTTTTCGAGAGTGGGCAATGGAAATCGGAAAAATGTTAGGAATCAAGACTTATCCAGAATCTTTTGGAATAAAAGAAGTAGAATAAAATCGATTAGATGAAGACCGTTTTTATTGACGGTACAAAGTTAGAAACCTGTGTGAATAAATACACATTTGTCTGAAAAAATCTGGAAAGAATCCAAAAATGAAAGGATTCCTTCCAGATTTTAATATAAATAGAAAGAGGATATCGCTCAATCATCTATTTTGATGATTTTGCGACATCCCCTTATAGGTGGAAAGCCAAAGATAGTTTCTTTTCTAATTGTGCATTGTTGATTTAAGAAAATAGGGAGCTAAACTCTTCTTTCGTAAAGGCATAAAGTTCATGAAGAGCTCGTGTAATGGCAACATAGAGGAGTTTTGCTTCCTTTTTATTATTTCCATAGTGGTTTTCATCGGCGTTCCAAAGAAGAACTGCGTCAAATTCCAGCCCTTTTGTTAAAGAAACTGGCAATACCATAATTCCATTTTG
>CASERA010000328.1 GCA_949290175.1 uncultured Ruminococcus sp. | reverse complement strand
ACAGGTAAAGTAACAGCAGTTGCTCCTGGAACAACAAAAATCGCTGTAAGAAACGCTTATACAAGCAAAAAAGTATACGTTGATGTAACAGTTAATGCTGTTGACGCTCCAGCTGCAAAACAGACAGCTTCTAACGTTATCACTATTACAAATGGTGTTGAAATGAACACTGCTGATCTTAAATTAACAAAAGGATCTTCCACAATTTCAACAAAGAAAGTAGAAACATCTGCTGATAAGAAAACAGTTACAATTACAACATCTTCTAAATTAACAGATGGTACATATACAGTAACATTTGCCGATAAGAAATTAGAAGTTTCTGCTCAGACAGAAAAAGTTGAATCTATTAAAATCTTATCTGATAAAGCTGCTGTAGTTCCTGCTACAAAAGGTGGAACAGATTATACAACAGCAACTGTAGGATATAAAGTAGAAAACCAATTTGGTGAAGACATTACAGATACAACTACATTACAAGCATCTGGTACAGGTGTTTCAAATCAAAGTGTAAGCGATGGTAAGGTAGTATTCTCAGCAGGTACTTCTTCATCAGGTACTAACAACACATTTATCCCAAATCGTGATATTGTAACACTTGTATTAGTTCATCTTGAAACAGGAAAGACAGCTCAAGCTACATTAACTGTTTCTGATGCAGCTACAATCAGCACATTAACTTATGAAGGAATTTATAACGCTGAAAATAAAGAATTAACAGAGAATTCTGATCCATCTGAATACTATTTACTTTTCACAGCACAAGATCAATATGGTAACTCTATGATTGATAATGTTGAACTTGGAAAAGATTTATATGTAACATTAGCTGGTGGTATTACAAACTTATCAACATCTTCTTCTAAAACAACAAAAGTAATTACAAAAGATGGTAAAAAATATCTTGGTGTGAAATTAGGATATGCTGATACAGCTAAAGAACAACTTACATTAGGAACAGCTTCTTTAACAGCAATCGCTGCTGGTAGTGGTAAATCTGCAACAGCAAATATCGAAGTAGCTGCTGGTAAGACAGTAGATACATTTGCTATTACATCTCCTGGAACAATTGCTAGAGGAGAAGAAGTAACATTGAGCTTTACTGCACTTGATAGAAGTGGAAATGCGATTACAGATTATGATGAATTAAAGAGAATTACAATCGCTGGTAATACAACTGATTCTAAATTAGAATTAAGAAAAACAAGTGGAAATAAAGGTGAGTTTGTATATAAATATACAGGAGCAGTTGCAGACAATAGCTCTCAAACAGTTGTATATACATTTACAACACCAACATACAAAGTAAGCACAGTTCAGTTAACAGTAAAACCAGGTGCTAAACCAGTAAAAATTGATCGTGCAGATGATGAAACAGTTGCAGCAACAACAAATGCTGATAAGAAAGTAAATGCTCAAGATTTAGTAATTGTTGATAACTATGGTCGTGAAATTGCTGAAGGAGATCTTGGAACAGTATTTGGTAGTGTTTATGCTATTAAAGTAGATGCAACTCAAGCTGCAAAAGATGGAGTAGCTATCACAGTTGGTGGTACAGATATTACTGCAACTGCAACTGGAAGTGCAATTGTAACTGGTATTGCAAAAAATAAAGAAGTATTTACTGTAAAAGCTGGAGCTGCAGCTGAATCAACAGTGACACTTTCTTTAGTTTATGCAAATGGTACAAAGGTTGAAAACACAGCTTCTGTTGTAATTCCTGTAAAAGTTGCTGATGTTAATAAAGTTTCTAGTGTGAAAGCTACTGTTGGTACAGTATACGCTCCAGATACAGATAAAGATAATGCAGACTTATCTAAAGAATTTGCTCAATCTGTAACAGTAAAAGGTAAAGTAAATGGTGTTGAAGTTACATTAACAGAAAATGTTGACTACGATTTAACAGCTATAAGCTCTAATGTTCAGGTTGATGGCAATAAAGTATATGCTATTGATAAATCTAGCATTTCTGCTTTAAATTCAGCAGATACAACAACTGGAAAAGTTAGAGTAACACTTTCTTCTGGTGAAACATATGATGTTGATGTTACATTAAGCAAAGTAAAACCAACTGTAAAAGAAATTTCTTTAACTGATTCTGAACTTAATGTTAAAGTTACAACAGGAACGGCTATTGAAGTTAACACAAATAGTGGTGTTACAGTAAATAATATTATTGATGGTTCAGCATTATCTTCTAAAGATATTATTAAGAATGTAAAAGATTCTAATGATGTAGAACATACACCTAAAGCTGATGCAGCTTTAAGTGGATTAGTAGCTGGTTTATATGCACCAACTGTTACAACAGATGATAAAGATAAAGTTAGCTATGATTTAGCAACAAGATCTTATAAATTCACAGATAAAGTAAATAATGGAGATCAAATCACATTCAATATTACTTATGGTGATGGTGTAACTAAAGTAATTAGATTAAAAGTAACAAAATAATCTAATGGTAGATAAAAATGCGGATTGTTTTTACAATCCGCATTTTTTAGTTTATGAAAAAACAATAAGCCAAAAACTATACTTATCTAATCAAGAGAAAAGACATTTTTCGTCAAACTTAAAATGACAGAAAAATTTTGACTTTTTTTTGACTTGT
>CASERA010000327.1 GCA_949290175.1 uncultured Ruminococcus sp. | reverse complement strand
GAATGCTATCGATTGGAGCAGAAAGCAGACATATGAGGATTTATATGAATACTATCGAGGATTAATTGCTATGAGAAAAGAGCATAAGGCATTCCATATGAATTCCACAAAAGAAATTCAAAACAATTTGAAATTCTTAGATGTTGCTGAAAAGAATGTCGTTGCGTATACTTTAAATGGAAAAGCCGTAGGAGATAGCTGGAATACGATTGCTGTTATCTTTAATGCGAATAATAGATCCGTAGAAGTGACAGTACCAGATAATCAATGGGCAGTTGTTGTCGATCAAAATACTGCTGGAACAAAACAATTAAAAACAGTAAGCGGTTCAAAAGTAACAGTGCCAGCCAATAGTACTTATGTACTTGTTGATAAAGCATCTATGGATGCTACGAAATAATTCATAGTATGAAGCAACGATGAAAAGTGCTCTTTGGGAGTTTTTCATGTTTGCAGGCAGTGTTCATAAATGGATGTATCAATGAAATAGGACTATTCCACTAATTTGATATGCTCCCTTCTAGGTAGACAAGAGAAATAACAAAAACTTGTTGCTTAGGAGGGAGCATATTTATATCTAGAACGATAGCATCTATTTTATTTTTGAGTTATGCGTTTGGCAGGCATTTTGCATGAAAGCCATAGCTCCATTTTGTTAATCATTTTTCTGGAAGGAACTCCAAATAGATAAAACAGCTGCATAGAGAATTCCTGCAACCGGCCATAAAATCCAACTGCGTTCCCAATTGTTCGTAAAAAGACTATATCCTACATAGAGGGCAGTGGTAATAGACCAATAAATGGTGGAAATCGGTTGATTTGATTTATTTCTGTGTTTTTTGATCTTTGTATAATCACCTTCTTGTAATAGTTTTTCCATAGTAGTATAGTTGATGCCAGCAATAATAAAAAATCTGACCCCGATTCCAACAAAAAGAAACAAGAAACAGAGCATTGTGACAATAAAGAGTTCATTCTCAGATATCATAATTCCAAAAAAGAGTGGCAAGAGGGAAAGAATACAAAAAACAGTTCCTAAAATATTGTATTTTGTATAAGTAGATTCATACTTCTGTTTTCGCTCTTTGACCATACCTGTGACACCATATTCTGTTTCAAATTCTTCTTTTTCCAGAAATTCAAATTTTTTTGTTTTCATCCCACAAGAAATGAAGATAGTGCAGGCAATTGCAACTAAGAGTAGCATAATGCAAAGACCAACGCCACCAGCCACATTTTCAGAAATACCAGAAGTAGTTCTTTCACTTGCCGCCCCGAGTAGAATAAGGCAAATGGGAGAGATAATGCAAAGAAATGTTGCTAGTGCAATTTGTTTTGCAGTTGTTGCTTTTATAAGAAGAAATTCTTGCGCATCAGCAAGAGAAATTTTATGGAATTTGGAATCCATATCAACTTCTGGTACAATTTCTGCTTCTTCTAGTTCATCTTTTATTAAGTAATCAGTAGAAACACCAAAAATTTTACTTAAGGATAGTATTTTATCCAAATCAGGAATGGATTGAGCACTTTCCCATTTTGAGATGGATTGTCTCGTTACATTTAATTTTTCTGCCAGCTGTTCTTGAGACCAGCCATTTTTCTTTCTGAGATTTAAGAGTTTTTCTGAAAAGATCATAATTATTTCCGCCTTTCTATTTTTTAATTTTATCTTTCTCATAACCATATTATATAAAATATGGCAATTGCAAGCTATAAACTTGAGCGGAAAATTTGTCAACTAGCAGTTGCAAAAGAGGAAAAAGAGGTATGAATGAGTTGTTTTGCAGTGAGACTCTCAATGGAATCCCAAAGCCGATGAAGGAAGTCATAAAAAGTACCGACATCAATGAGATTTATACATATTTATTAACATCAAGTGGAGAATAGTATAATACAATTGACTGAATTGGAAAAATTACATTTTTAGATGATGGATTCAAAGTAGAAGAAATTAAGAATGGGGAGATTTTTTCCAAGTTGAAGATTCCTTTGAGATAAATAAAAAAATATCTCCATAGGGAATTTGGTATTAAGTAAATACGGATTCCTATGGGGATATTTTTAACTATAATAAGCGTAAAGCAATTTCTTTTGAAGCATCCATATGTCTAATAATATCCATATAAACAGAAAAATCATCAATAGTTGGATCAGTTAAATCTTCCAAGATTTTTTGATGTTCAAAATAAGCAGCGGCTGGACGCCCACCTTCTTCAAAACTTTTTACTGCAATGAAATAAAGTCGGTGATGATAAGACTCATATAACTGATACAATTCTTCATTTTCCAAACTTTTTACTAATGTTTCATGAAATTTAATATCATATTCCAATATTTCAGTATCCGATGCTCCATTTTTAATTGCTTCATACATAGATTCTACGGAATTTTTTAAAGATTCAAGGTATTTTGCCATCCTAGGTTCGGATCTATATTTTCTTAAAGAGATAGCACAAAAGCCCTCAATTGATATACGAGCTTGATAAGTATTGATAATATCTTTTGCAGTTATTTCATGGATACGAAATCCTTTATTTGGCAAAATATCAATGATTTTATTTTGGCTCAATCGCCGTAGAGCATCTTTGACAGGCGTTCTTGATATTCCGATATTTTGTGCAATTTTCGTTTCTGAGTAAATTTTATTGTATTCAAATTTCCCCGTTTTAATCATTTCGTGTAAATAATCATATGCTAAATCCTGTAAATATTTTTTATTTTCTGACATGGTTTTCCTCGTTAAATTAAAATATCTAATAGATAATAGTTTTTGGGTTACTATTTATTAATTATACATGGAAAATTTAGTTCATGTATAGTTAATTAATTAACAATCGAGTTGCTTGTATATCATTATTATAAACTATATTCCGGTATACTGCAATATTATAAAAATAACAAAAATAAATGGACAAAATTATATAAAGTGTTGAAAATAAAAGATTTAATCAGTATACTGGTTGACAATGAATAGAGAGGGTGATATATTGAGAACAGCCAAAAATAGGTAAATAATTTCGGAGGAGGAGTGCGATATGCATAAGATTGGATTTATCGGGCTAGGCATTATGGGGAAACCTATGTGTAAAAATTTATTAAAATCTGGTGTGCCACTAATTGTTTCAGATATCAATGAATTAGCAATGAATGAGCTCGTTGCAATTGGAGCAAAGATGGGTACATATGCAGAAATTGGAGAAACTTGTGACATTATTATTACTATGCTCCCAAATGGAAAAATTGTACAAGATGTTTTATTTGCTGAGAATGGGGTGGCAACAAAACTATCTGCTGGAAAACTTGTATGTGATATGTCGAGTGTAACAGCAGTAGAAAGTAAATTTTGTTATGAGAAATTAAGTAAATTGGGAGTGGGATTTATGGATGCGCCAGTTTCTGGTGGTGAGCCAGGGGCGATTTCTGGTACATTAGCATTTATGTGTGGTGGTGAGAGAAAAGACTTTGAAAGAATGAAACCGTACTTTGATATTCTTGGCTCTAGTGCGTTGCTAGTAGGTGCAAGTGGAAGTGGAAGTATTACAAAGTTAGCGAATCAAGTTATAGTAAATCTGAATATTGCTGCTGTGTCTGAGGCATTAGTCTTAGCAACGAAAGCAGGAGTAGATCCAATGAAAGTGTATCAAGCGATCCGAGGAGGACTTGCTGGTAGTGCAGTTTTGGATGCAAAAGCTCCAATGATCTGTTCAAGGGATTTTAAACCAGGAGGAAAAATATCTATTAATCATAAAGATATAAAAAATGTGCTTGCTACAGCTCATGAAATAGATGTACCAATGCCGTTTACAGCACAATTATTTGAATTACAACAATCTTTAAAAGCCACAGGTCATATGGATGAAGATCATGCAGGCTATGTACAATATTTTGAGAGATTAGCAGGGGTGATTGTGAAATCGGACTCCGAAATATAAGGAGAGATTGAGGTGAAAGGCGTGAAACTAAGTATAGATAAATTTAATAGCTATAGAGAGATTGATGAGACTTATGTAGATGAACAATTACATAAAGAGATTGAATTAAATAAAAAGAAAATAGTAGTTTTGGATGACGATCCTACCGGAGTACAAACGGTACATGATGTTTTTGTGTATACTCATTGGGATAAAGAATCCATATTAGACGCGTTTTCAAATAAAGATCCTTTATTTTATATTATGACGAACACTAGGGGTATGACAAGAGAAGAGACGACAGCAGTACAAAATGAAATAGCAGATATTGTTGATGAGGTATCTAAGGAAAAAAATATACCATATTTATTTGTTTCTAGATCCG
>CASERA010000326.1 GCA_949290175.1 uncultured Ruminococcus sp. | reverse complement strand
TGGAGGCTCACTACAAGGCTCACTGGCGATTACCTTGACCAGACTTTCACTGGCAAGCTGATAACAGCTTGCAGAACACACGACTTACACCGGTTAGAAACGTGCGCCGCCGGGCGCACACAAAAAAAGGAATCAAGACTAACTTACTAATATCTTGATTCCTACAATATCCTCTTCATTTTCAGCAAAACTACTTAATCCGCTACCTGCTGCAATGACATATCTAGCCATCTGTTTTACCTGTGTAGATTCTGCAATTCCAGTTTTACACCACATCACAAAATGCTCACAATTATTCTTTATCAAACTATATTGTGTTTCTCCAATCCTGCTAAAAGCTCTCTGCTTCTTCACTCTTATTTATTGTCTTTCCTTCACAAAGACGAACGTACATATCTAGCGTTCTGGTATTCTTTGACATTTTTTGACACATATAAGCACTCCTTAATCTCTGAAAAAGATATCCCTTGTATATACTTTATTACTATAAGGTATTAATTCATCATACATACGGTTTGAAATAATTATATCCGAATCATCAGCTAATTCTCTCAAGTTATTGCATAGAAAAACCCCTGACAACAACTCAGGCTCTTTATTTAAAATAGGCTCATAAACATTGACATGAACACCACTGCTAGTTAGTTCTTTGATCACATCAACTATCGCAGCGCCTCTTATATTATCAGAGTTTTTTTTCATCTGTAATCTATATACTCCTATGCGATTTCCTAATTTAATAATTCTCTGCGCAATATCTTTTTTCCGCTTTTCATTCGATGAAACCACTGCATTAATTAACACACCTTCCGAACCTAATATTGTAGCTAATTGCCGAGTATCTTTAGGCAAGCAATATCCACCATATCCAAAAGAGGGATTATTATAAAACTGTCCAATTCTTGAATCGTCACATACCCCCTCGATTATGTGTCGTACATCCATATTATTCTTTTCAGCAAAGGCATCTAATTCATTGAAAAATGCTACTCGCATGGCTAAATATGAATTTGAAAATAACTTTATAGCTTCTGCTTCTTTTGAAGTAACATAATGTATAGGTATATTACGCTGTTCTTCACCATACAATAGATTTATAAGAATAGAAGTATTTTTTCTCGTCCCTCCTATTACTACTCGTGTTGGATTCTTAATATCATAATATGCATTACCTTCTCTCAAGAACTCCGGCCAATAAACTATTTTATTGCAATTGTAGTTTGATATCATTCTGTCAGTAAAGCCTATTGGAATAGTAGAACGAATAACTATTAGAAATGAATCCGGGGCTTTTTGGATACTTATTTCTCTTATCCACGATTCGATACCAATAGTGTTTAATGCTCCTATTTTTGAATCTAGGTCTGTAGAAATAGCTAATACAAAAATATCACAATTTTTGATAAATCTTTCTCTTTTTTTTTCAATTAAGATATTAGTTTTATATTTGTTATAGTCCCTCTCCAAATCCATTTCTGCAAATGGAATATGATTTTCATTCAACAATTTTATCTTATTTTTATCAATATCGAATAAATATACTTCATTCTTATCTGCAATAGCAACTGTCGTAGATAAACCTACATACCCACAACCAACAACACCTACATTCATTAAAAATTTCATTCCTTCCTCAGTATAGTACACCTATTCACTTTTATTGTATTAACTTCAATAAATCTTCCGGTGTTAATCTAGTAATTTGAAACGGATCATCCACATAGTTTCTACCACCCACAGTAACTGAAAAAGCATTTTTATAATACCTTGTCACCTTATCCTTAACATACAAATTGAATATGCCATATGGGTAGCAAAAAGAGTCAATTGAACCATATGCTTGTAATCGTCTTTTTGATTCTAAAAGGCTATAATCTAACTCATGTTCTGATAGTCTGAGCATGTTCATATGAGACAACCCATGTGAGCCTATTTCCCAGCCTGCTTTAACTAATTCAAGAATCATTTCATGTGTTAAATGCCTTCTATTTACATCGTCTCTATGATTCCATTTATTATTTTTCCCAATCAAATCTGGACACACAAATACAGTTGCAGTAAATCCATATTTTTGCATGCACGGCAAAGCATTTTTATATACATTCTCATAACCATCATCAAAAGTACAAATAATTAACTTTTCTCTATCTTCTGCATGGAAATACTCTCTTACAGAACATAATTTATAGTTTTTCTTATAAACTATTTTTAGTAATTTTTCGAATCCATCAATTGCGTAGTCAACGCCCGTATACGCACAATCAACATCATGAAACATCACTGTAGTACATATATCCTCTCTCAATCTTTCTCCAACTGAAATATTTCGAAGTACCTCATCCCATTTGGGAATTACCACGCTTTCTGATAAAACCTCCTTTAACGCAGCTCTAATTCTTCCATTCTCATTTTTAGAAATAGTATTTTCAATAAAATCATATATTTGTTCTGCTAGTTTTTCAGGTTTAAGTGATTTGATAATGTGCCCAGAAAAATCATGCCTTATTGCTTCAGCGATAAATCCAGAATTCGATATCAGTATTTCTTTACCTGCTTGTAAAGCTTCTGCAACAGAAATACCAAATCCTTCAAAAGGCGATGCTTGAATATATATATCAACATTTGACATCTTTGAAATAAATTCCTTTCGTGGAAGATAACCCCAAAAGACAACATTATTTTCTATCGAATGCGTTTTTACCATGTCTATATATTGTTTTTTTACATCTCCATCAATTTCACCAAACAGATATAATATATCATTTCTTTGTTTTTCTTTGATCAACTTTGCAAAGGCAAGTATCAAATTCGAGATTCCCTTTTTCTCTCCTAAAAAGGCAGCTCCTGTCGCAAAGATTAATTGTGAACTTTTATCCTTTTTATCTTCAACTATGTTATCTCCAAGCTCACACATAATTGGGATTACATAATACTTTGAATTTGATGTATCAACAAACAATTTTGCATTTTCATTTAATTCTTCTGATATCCCAATTATTGCAGATGCATATTCAAATGCTTTCGCATTATAATAAGCTAATTCTGATTTTGCAAAGGCAAGATTTACTTCGCTACCACACAAAACGACACCCAATGGTATACAATTTTTTTTGCAAAATAACATTGCCTTATATGCGGTTATCCCAGCACCGCAAGAAATACAAAGATCAGTTTTATCTGCATATGATTCATTCATGGTTTTCAATTTATAAGCCAATCTTATTTTATTACCCAAATCAGGATCATATCCACCTTCTACAACATTATAATCAACACTTTCCGGCAAAATTTCAACATACACACTATGACCAAGCTGTTCAAAAATAGCTTTCAATTGCATACAATGAAATGCTAAACCACCTGCTTTATTACCAAATTCAGATGTACATAATAATATTCTCATATATCTTCCATCACCTTCTCTATAATCTCTATCGCAAAAGAATTCCCTGCATTAAAATCTCTTTTATTAGGTGTGATATTTACCATATTCAAAATTTTGTCAATTAGAACATCCTCTTCATCTAAAAGATAAAACTTATCAAACAAGTAATTACTTTCCAAAATCATTGCATCAATGTTCTTTTCCTGTTCTTTCGAACGATAATCTCCATTTGTAGCTATTAATAATCCTGGAATACTTAAATACAACAATTCACTTACAACATTTCTACCAGCCCTTGCTATTACCATTCTAGCGTCCTTGTACATTTCACTTGGGGCTGTATATGAAGCAGTAATACAAACATTCATTGGTATTACACTACTTTTTTCAATTTCATTTTTTATTTTTATGTCATTACAATAAATATCAAATGAATACTGTGGCATTTTTTTTGCTATTGAAGTTATTTTCTTCCCCATTTCTATAGTCGAAGATAAAAACATATTTGAAGAATTAACTGATCCACCACCTAAAATACCAACTATTCTATTTGAAAGAACTTCAGATTTGTGAAAATTAATTATTTCTTTCCTAAGAATGGTTGGAATATAATGGATTACACAATCATTTTCCTCAACAACATCCTTTTTGATACCAACTCCATGAACAATTGCATTTGATGCTGCAAGATAATTTTTATGGTAAAACCGTATTGTTGATTCTGGAAGTGTAACATTATGTAAGTCAGATGGATTAAGCAACGCTATTATCTTTTCTTTTGGATAAACATCACACAAAGTGCTTTGCAATAATGGTTCTCCATCAATAATTACTACATCTGGTCTATCTTCCAAAATCTTACCAATTATTCTTGTTGCAAAGCCTGTTATAGGGTTAATACCAATAGATGTAATGTCACTTTGTTCAATACTATATTCAAAAAGCATTGGTATTCCTTGCCTAAGTAAAGCTTCAGTTCCTTGAAAATATGAAATTGCAGCAATTTCATATCCTCTATCTTGAAATTCCTTAAGTAAAGCTATTCCTGAAGATACTCTCCCAAGGCCGGGAAATCCTCTAAAAATTCCATATATCTTTTTCATATTTTTCCTTTCTGAGCAACAATAACCTTTTCACACGATTTCATTTCATCAAATAATTCATTTAACAATGCCTGTATCTCCTCGTCAGATTTATCATTTGTAGATACATTTTTTCCAAATATGCAATTCATTAATGATAGATCTGGTAATAAACGTATTTCCCCATACTCTTTACATAATTCAATATTTTTTTTATAACATGGTGAATCTATCATTTTTACAATTCCACCACTAGAAAATGTCCAAATATTAACACCTTCTCTATCAAAATATTGATAATCACAACGCAAAGAACTTAAATCCACCTTTATTCTATCAATATACTGTTGAGAACAGTTTGAAAAATTCGAATCCAGGAAAGGTAATAACTTTATTCTCTTTCCTTTTTGTATAGAATATTTTATAACATCTTCTAGGCATTCAATTGTGTTTGGAAACAAAGTATAATTAAAAGAATAATCAACATCATATTTATCAAATAATTCAACACATTGTTCAAATGATTTCCAATTTCTTTTAGTTACAGAATAATAGTTTTCATTTCCAACACCTGGAAAATGTAATGTGACCATAGTTCTAGTTCTGCCTAATCTTTGAGCAATATCTTCGTTTACTAAACTACCATTCGTTGCAAGTCCAATTTCAACTTCTGAATTCTCATTTAACCATTCTATCATCTTTAATGTATCTTTGTTTACGAGCGGTTCTCCTCCCGAAAATCGAACTTCTCTTATCCCTGTTTTTTCTGCAATATGATAAAATCGCAAGAAATTTTCCACAGTGATCATCTCACCTTTACCTTTTTCTGCTTGTCCTTCGTTATGGCAATAAACACATTCATAATTACATGAATTAGTAGTAAGAACTCTTAATATTTTCCAAAATTGATTATTCAATCCCATTCTACTGACCTCCTTAATACTCGGAATACGAAAGATACTTTCCAAGAATACACTCATATTCTTTTTTCTTAACTAACTCAACTAACTTCGGTGTAAAACCAAAAAAAACTGTCCTTGCTAACAAAAAAAAGTCTTCATTATCAATATAAGTAATTCTTTTCTCAATTTCACGGATATACTTTTCTCTGAAATTCTTTTTATCAAACACAGATCTTACAATTAGATATAATAATATGGAAACATCATCCATAATCCACCAATTATTCTTATCATCCCATACTCTATTTTCCCAAATATATTTTTGCACACTACGTTCCAATGCCATTTTACAATTTCCCATATTAGTTAATGGACTACACGATAACGCTTCGTAAAAGTGAAAATAGCAGTCTTCTTTTCTAAAAAGCAAATCATCTTTTAGCTGTTCTAGAAAATACCTTTTACATGATTCACCAATCTTTTTCTCATACCCGTTCTGTACAACAATATCAATCAGCCTATGATAATCACTTGGATGAATCAAAAAATCTATATCACTTTCGCTTTGAAGTTGGTACGGAATGACATCATCATCATTTTTTATCAATACATACTTCAGTTCATGAGAATTAAGTAAGTCAAAGAAATCTAATATTATATTTGCATCTACCACTCTCGTCTCTCCTTCATCAACACTCTCTTTAAATTTTTATCTTCACAAATAATTCTCTTAATTTTAATTTCTTGTGCAAGATCTCCTTTTACTATTCCAATGCAAAGACTCTTGTATCCATCTAATACTCGATTATTCTCATCCAGATATATAACTTTATTTCTATTATTAATTACATTCTCTAAAGCGTCTTCTTTTGATTGCCATATATCTCGCTTTATCTCATAATCTGAGATAGCCTCTTTTTCTCCTAAATAGTATTTATATAAAGGTGAATTTGTTATTAGTTCTTCAACAATATGATCAATCTCTTTTTCGTACAAACACTTTATTTCTTCAATCTTAACAACATCGTCCTCAACTGATACTATATATGGAATATAAGGTGCTATTCGTTCAAGAAAGTATTCGTCTTGCTCATGCAAGTTAAAATTATGTATATTCAACTGTTCATTAAGTACAGAAATAAATGTCTGTGTTACTTGATTAAATTCTTCTATTGAAAGATCAAATCGTACTAATCCAAGATGAAAATGTATAGATTCACCAATATTATCCTCTATAGAAATGACATTATTCCTAATATTCACCTTATTTAATCTAAAAACCGCTGGATTACTCATTTTGTTCTTTAAACCTCTTCATTCTTCTATTAGCTACAAGTAAAGCTGTGGCAAATTGTGAAAATTCAAAATCTTTCAAACAAATATTTAATTGATTATTTTGTAAATGTATATCATATTTCTCCTGCTTTGTTCCGCCATTCAGCTCTACTTTGTATTTTTGTCCACCTATTTCTACTTCTGATAAATCTTTGATTTTATTTCCCATGGTATTCTCCTCCTTCATATATTTCAGCTTGTCTACCATATTCAGATAGTAAATCGTTTCGACCATAAAGATGTTTAGTGGAACCCAATTCTAAACATCTAAAAACAACTTTTCCTTTATGAATTTCTTCTGTTGACACTACCGTATACGAAGAAGGAGCCATAAATAACATATTTAATGTCACTAATATAGATACATTCCATAAGTGTGCTAGCATTATCGCCATAGTAGCAAAGTGCGTTACTATCAATATTTCTTTTTTATTCGGATTAACTGTTTCATATAAGTTTCCAACTCTTGTATACCCATTTTTCTCTATTAACTTATCAAGTTCGTCCCATACATATTTTGTATTATGAGGTATATCTGAATTCTCAAAAGTTTCTGATTGCAATACTAATCTGTAGTCCAACATCTGATTGCAATTTACCCAATATTCTGGTGGAAATTCCCAAGGAAATTCACAATCTGTATATTCTTTTGGCAATTTGTGTTTAAATTCACTTAGCCAATCACAGTAAGTAACTTCTTTGTCAATCACACTATTTAATATAGCTACACTTTCAGATGCTCTCTGAGATGTACCGGCATACACTTGATCAATTTTACAGTTTTCTTCTAAATATTTTGCAAGCAGCTTTAATTCCTCTTTTCCCATAGCAGCGATACCATAGTCATCTTTCAAAGGTTCTCCATGCCTAACAAATATTAACTTCATTTTTAATATTCTCCTCAAATATATATATACTAATCTTATGCATTAGCTCTTTCATCTCCGCCATACTCACTTCTGATTGCGTATGTATCTCTGACAAAAATGCAACATAATAATTATTTATCTCTGTGATACAGATTCCTCCATCATTTACACAACTACTGGTTATATTTTCAGTTGTTCTTCCATCTACCTTTCCACTTTTAGAAGCCATATCAACATACTGTTCATAATTCATTATTGGCTCTGCCAAAAAATCCTTATATTTTTGTGATAGTAATATAGTTTTCATCTCGTCACAGCATTGTTGATTAATAAGTTCATTATTATCTAGCATTTTAAAAAATCTTGCATATTCATATGCTGATAGCTCTCCTATTCGTTTATTTTTAGGAACGATATACTTTTTTAAAAGTAACGTCTTTTCAAATCCATATGTTTTTATAGTATTATTTATATTATCGATACCCAAAAAATCTATTAACAGATTTGCCGCCATATGGTCACTTATTGATACCATTAATTCTACCAATTCCGAGACTTGTACCTTCATACCATACGACAAAAATTTTATAGTACCTGCACCAGTTGCAGCATTATTTTCTGTAATTTCAATCAATTCTTTTCCATCAATTATGCCTTCGTTCTTCTGTCTAAAATATTCAAGCATAATAAATACTTTTAATGTACACGCTCCATCTTGTACCTTATCTTCATTATATGCAAATAAAATCTTGTTTTTGTTAAATGCATAAACTGAAATATCACAGTATGGATTATATTTTTCAATTTCTTTTAGCATTTTTATTCCTTTCAATTATTCCTTGATATTTCATTTCTTTCATACCATTTATTATTATTGAATACTAATTCATCAAATGTTACCGGTTCATAATTATTTATATCAACACCTGCATTCAATTCACAGATTAACTTTTTCTTAATTACTTTATAGGCTTCACAATCCATAGAATTATGTATATGCCCATAAATCATCCACGATTTAGAATTCACTTGGCTTTTTATGTATCGATTGCGATTCCATTCGAACATCGGATAATGGCCAAGTGTTATCAATAGATTATTTATCATATCCATGTACGATACGGACTCAAAATACCTACCTAAGTCTTTTGTGCTCTGCATCCAATACTCATCATGATTTCCTATGATAAGATGCTTATGACCTTCTAATTTTTCCATATAGTAATCGATTCCGTGATATGATTTATATGATAGATCCCCTAGAATATATACATCATCATTTACTCCAACTTTCTCATTCCAGTGCTTTATCAGAATCGAATCCATTTCCTCTACAGAACTATATGGTCTATTATTGGGGCTATTATATTTTCATGTCCTAAATGTAAATCAGATGTATAAAAAACATTATATCATCATCCTTTCATTTTATAAATTGCTTTATACCATTTTATTTTGAGACTTAAAGCATAAACTTATACAGTAATTCTTTTGCGATCTCATCATTCTTTCCTCTAAAACCATGCGCACCATTTTTAATTTCATAATAATTTACATTTTTATAGATTTGAGCTGCTTTCCTTGAATATGATATATCAACGAGCTTATCTGCATCACCGTGAACTAAAAATACATTTCCTTCATAACCACAGATTTCTTGAAAAATATCTAAATCTAGCACTGTTTCAACATAGCATTTTCCTAATCTCATTGGACCACACCATATTTTTTCTGGAATACTATCAGGGTTAAATTTTGCGAAAACCATTTTTCCACTTCTTGCATCGTCTGGAATACAAAGAGCCGGATAAAATAGTAATAACTTATCAATATGAGATGCTTTTCTTTTCGCAACTATTGCAGAAACAACCCCACCTTGACTACACCCTAACAAACTTATTCTATTTTTATCCACACATGGTAACTCCATGACATAGGCTAATACGGCTTCTAAATCATCAACCTCTGAAAAAACCGACATTTCAGTAGTCTTTCCATCACTTGAACAAAATAACCCGCCGCCACAAAAGTCAAATGTAACTGCAATGTATCCCATTTTTGCCAACAAAAGTGCATAATTCTTACACATAGATTGGTTCGCCATAAACCCATGACACAAAATCACAACCGGCTTTGTACCTAATAACTCACCATATATCTTACCTCGAATTGACAATCCATCTCTTTTTGTTTTAAATCTGTTTTTCAAAACCTTCCCATTCATACAAATAGTTACCTTCTTTCATTTCATACTTCATCACTTTCACATAAATTATCATTCACCCATTCGACTATATCTTTTATGCACTTAATTTGTTTTCCAATCAAATCTCCACTAATCAAAATCTTTTCCTTTTCTTCAATAGTGCTAATAAAGTCTACTAATGATAATGAATCAATTCCATATTCAGAAAATGGCATTAAATATATATCACTTAATACGCCAATTTCCATTCCTACAATGGATACTAAATATTTGTATATTCTCTCCTTAAGCTCGCCTACATTCTCATTTTTTACTTGTATTATTGAATCAAACTTCTCCTTATTGCATTTTCTATCAACTTTTCCGTTCGGAAGTAGATAGATATCTTCAACATTTATAAATGCCGTTGGAATCATGTATTGCGGAATTCTCTCATTTAATTGAGTTCTTAAGTCCTTACTATCAATTTTTCCAACATAAAAACAATACAAATTTGCTTCCCTATACTGATTGTAATAAGGCAGTACCACACAAATCACCACACCATTTATTGCATTTATTGCGTACTCAACTTGTTCAAGTTCAACACGGTAACCAGAGACATTAACAGAATTAATTTCTCTTCCCAAAATAACGATTTCACCATTATCACGTTTTGCAATATCTTGCATCTTGTAAAGCCAATAACCATCCGCTTCTATTTCATTTGTATCAATGAGTTTATTCACATAACCACATTTGAATTTTTCTTTTGATTTCAAGTACAAGAATCCCTCATCAACCTCTTTTAACTCCTCATCTAAAATCACTGCTTCATACCCTTTTAAAGCTTTTCCAACACCAACCATATTATAAACATCCATATCTCTCAGTTTTATATTAAAAAGATATGTGAAAATTTTGCCAATTTCAGAACACCCATAATCGTTTATTAATGTAATGCATTTATTTTTCAATATTACAACAAAATCTGCCGAAACAACCAATGGCTCACCACCAGTATATATGTATTTAATACATTCGGGAATTTTTTCAGCCAGTCGAAAATGCTTAGAAAACAGTTTTATGATAGGAGTAGCCCAAAATACTACTGTTGCTTGATTTTTATTAATCTCTGCAAACATTAATTCCATATCATTTTTGCTAATATTCTTCTCTCCGAAACAAATTGTTGTTCCTCCAAACAACAATAATAAAGTATTTTCTAGACCGTATGAAAAATTGAGTTTTGCATATTGTTGTGCAATTTGATTAAATAAAAAATGAAATTTGCTTTCAACTTCAAAATAATCTCTGCAAAACGCTGATACATATCGCTCTGCAACTTTAGGTTTACCTGTACTTCCCGATGTTGCAATATAAAAAAGCACCCTATCCCCAGAGATTTTATTCTTTTGAATTTCTTTTTGGGAAGGCTGCTTCAATCGTTCAAACGGTATACAATTAACTGAATTTAATACAAAACTTCCTTCACAAATTACATTATTAATATTTGCCTCTTCTAATATCTTCTCATTAAACGTCTTAGGATTTTTTCCATCAATCACAATAAATGGTATTCTAACAAATATGCACGATAGAGCAATCATAATAACATTCATTCTGTTATCTGTACAAATCGCAACACTTTTTAAGCTTTGCTCCTGCAAGTTTTCCCCGATTACATTAATAACATGTTTTAAATCAGCATATGTAATGTTATGAGACTGTTCAATAATTGCCTTTCTATTTCCATATTCATGAAATTTTTCAAATAACTGTTCTATATCTATTCCATATTCTTCAATCATCTTATACAACCTTTCACATAAGAAAAGACTTTATCAAAAAAACTTGCCATTTATATGATATCGCCATTTACGAATCCAAAACTTTCATATTAATTTCTACTCGTTTTTCTCTATGTCATAAACCAATCGTTCCTACTAATAAGGCCAACCATTTATTAAAATATCTTGTTCAGACACTAATACTTCCATTTGATGACGATTATTCTGATACTCAATACCTTTCTTATATGTATCACTTAAAAAATGAACTCTTTGATTTGTAGAACCAATCCAATCACGCTCGTTATCATATTGTTCTTCTATGAAAGGACCATCCACTAAAATATCAGTACATTGAAGCAATGAATCAACATCTGGATTATTCATTTCTCTTAACTCTTCAAGCAAATAACCTGTAAAAATTAACACACTTAATCCTTCAACATGTGCCCACTTTGCGATTTCTGCAAGTCCGCATGCTTGAAGAAAGGGCTCTCCACCAATAAAAGAGAGCCCCTCGATATCATTACCTTCTTTACTTTGGCGTATTATATTAATTAAGTCCTTTGTATCAACAACTACATTCCTCTTTATTTCTTGCATTTCAGGATTGCAACATCCTGGACATCTTCTCTCGCAGCCTTGAACCCACAAAGCCAATCTCTTCCCCGGTCCCTCAGACTCTGTACAGAGTCTAAGAGACGCTATATTTATATATGCCAATTCATCACCTACTGTAAATCAAATTCAAATCTTGCCAAGTTAGGTTTATCCGGAAACATTGGTTTAACAACTATCTTTCTTCTAGTCAACATTCCAGTCCTATCAAAAATGAATTCAGCCAAAGGATTCACTATTACTGTCTCCATAACATTTAGAAGACCACGACCACCATTTTGTTTTCCAGCCTTCTTCCCAATGGCAGAAAAAGCGGCTTCTTCGTCTTCGAATTCTAGGGTTGCTCCATATCTCTCTTGAACGAAATCCTCAATAGCCTTGAATTTTACCTTGGCAATCTGCATAAAAACTTTCGGATCATCAATGAAATTGAACGCGACTATATTGTCTCCAATTCTGTTAAGCAATTCTGGGCGTCCCAAAACATCAACAAAATGACTCTGTACTTTCTCAACAAATTGTTTCTTTACCTCTTTCGGCTCCATATCTGAGCTTACTTCAGCAGCTCCTATATTAGATGTAAAAATGATAATTGACTCAGAAAAATAAACTGTTTCACCTTTTCCATCAGTTAATCGACCATCTTCCAAAATCTGCAAAAATTTATCAAGGATTCTTCCATGTGCCTTTTCTATTTCATCAAAAAGAAGTACACAGAAAGGTTTTTCTTTTACTGCATTTGTCAACTGCCCACCAGCTTCATATCCAACATATCCTGGAGGAGCTCCTACCAATCTCTGATCACTATGTTCATGATTGTATTCAGACATATCAAATCTGATGCATGCATTTTCATCTCCAAATACAAAATCGGCTAATGATTTTGCCAATTCAGTTTTTCCAACGCCTGTAGGTCCAACAAAGAACAATGTACCCTTTGGTTTTTTCTGCTTAGCAGAATGTTGTAATCCTGAGAAGCCCGTATATGCTCTAATTAGTACATCCTTTACTTTCTCTATTGCTGCATCCTGTCCCTTAACTCTTTCGCCAAGTTTTTCCTCAAGTTTCTCTAACTTTTCTTTTGATAATTCTTCCCACGGACTAACCTTCTCACCATATTTAAATAAATTAATTAGTTTTTCAAAGGTAAGCGACTCCTCTTTCATTTGACGTGACAATTTCATCATTTGGGCGATTTCCTTTAAAGAAAATCCATCCAATCCATCAATAAAATCATCTTTTAGTGATTTATCTGTCGTAATATCCTGTGCAATTCGTAGACAACTTAAATTTGTATCTATGAATTTTTCTCTTTCATTTCTACCTGGCAATGGAACATTAATAGTACTTACCATTGAGTTATTTAAATAGTATGCTGGTGGGATCATTGCACTATTCTTAGCAACAATTATCACTATATTTCCTATATTTGCAAATTCTTCAGTAAGCATATTATATGATTGACTCTTTTCAAGCACTTTACCTAATGTAGCCAAATAATTCCTTTCTACCTCTGAAAGAGAATTTGCATTGCCGAAAATATAATCAGAATAGTCCAAAACAAATGCTGTGTTATTTGAATTATTCTTAACTACATTTAGCATATATGGAAAGAACTCATTAGGATCTTTATAACAATTGCCACCGCTTATTGAAGGAGAATTCTCAAACCCAAAATCATCTCCTAAATCATACTCGTTGTCGTTATTTTGTGTAGATTCATCTTCCTGAGTAGCGTCAACAATTACATCTGAGGTATCTCTATCAATACCATCTACACGATCCCATTTAATAATCTGACGAAACCCCTTACTTCTCAGATTTGAAATAAGAGTATCAATTACAGAATCGTATTTACCACTATTAAGTGGATTCAACATTATATCATTAGTATTTCCAAAAACAATTACTGATGATTTAAATCCTATATCTCTATTAAAGTGTTCAATCCATACATCATAATTTTTTGTAGCCATTATGCATTCCTCCCATTATTCTTAGGAACAGGTTCCGCATCCTTTGATAATTTATCTGGATTACTCCACAAAACTCTTTCATCAGATAATTTAACTGAATATATTTGTTCAAGATCAACATTGAATTTTTCAATATCTTTCAAACAAGTCATTCCTTCATAATTATCGAACTTGTACGCAATCTTACCGTGCAAATCTACATTACAAACAGCTCTCTTCCCAGATGGCCTTTGTGCAATTATTTTTACGTAACTTTTGCCGTCTGTTTCTACAATCTGAGGCTTTTCTACAGTAAATTCTTGACTTCTAAGTTGCTTAATGATTGCTTTTACAGTTTCTCTTCTTACTTCTTCAGTAATAAGGGTATCATCAACATCAGACTCCATCTGTGCAATTTCATTTTCAATTGATGTAAAATCAGTGACTCCTGAATCTATAGATTCTCTAAGTTTTTGAATTTTATTTGCAAATTCAGTAGCTTTTTCTCCATTCTCAATTTTTTCTGCTTTTAAACGTTCTTCAGCATCATCAAGTATACTAGCTACATCTTTTTTCTTATTAGAAAAAATCGTTTTCGTCTTCCATTCCTCTGCTTTAGATTCTGCAGATTCTGTTATTTTTTTTGCCATACTTCTCAAAGAAGATTCACTTGTAATTGCCCCCGAAAGCACATCATCTTTAAGTTTTTGCATCTCGTTCACAGAAAAATTTACAACTATAGGATTTGTTATTCCTCTTAAGATTTCATAATAAATCTTCATCAAATTATTTTGACGTTCTTCTCTCTCAGCTTTTAGTTGCTCAACTCGCATTCTTTCTGCACGATCAAACTCCTCAACAGCCGCCCCTGCCATTGAAGACATACTTCTAATATAGGAACCAACTTCAAAGCTCAAGTCTCGTGCCTCAGACGCATTGGTTGACATCAATGTTCTTATACTGGCGAGTTCTCGCTTAAGACGACTCATTTCATCAGGAATATAGGCGTCATAACCATTTTCAACCATTCTTTCATATTGACTTTTATATCTTTGATAGTACTGTTCAGTGGTAGAGTTTATTCGTGCATTTCTAATTCGTTGTCTTGCAAGTCTTTCTAATTCATATGAATATTCATAAGATCTACTCACCTAATTCACCTCACTTCTTTTTCTTTTTGTTTTTCTTTCCACTTTTTTTATTAGCAGACATCATTCTTTCGTGTTCTTTCATACTCTGATAAGCATCAAGATCCATTGTTTGAATATTGTTAGCTTCAGCTATGTTTCTCATATTGATATCATTTGACAATAAAACAGGACTCTTTGCACTACATTGGATAGCGATTGATAATATTTTATTATCGTTAGAATTAGGATCCAAATCAGTTGGAAGAAGTTCTGGGTGACTAATTGCACTATCATTAAACCAATCATATGATTTGTAGTTATTTATTAGTCTAATAGCCTCTCTCGCATGAAAAGCTTTATCTTCATCTTCAGATGTTTTTAATCCATCAAGTTCCTGAAGAACCATCATAGGAATCACTAATAATGCTTTGCTATCATCAAACCATGATATCAATGAAGGTTCATCCATCAAGGTACAAGTATCAACTATATAAACCTTATTATATCTCATAAATGAATCATCAAAGAACACTGCCAAAGCACTAGACAGTTTTGCTATAGTGCCTGAGACTACTGATATTACATTATCCTGAAGATTATACTCATTTACATCAATTATTCTTGAAGTAAACCTTTCTTCTTCATCTCTCCATTTACGAACTTCATCATAGATATCATTTAATCCTTCTTCTCTATGAAGTAAAACAACTTCTCTAGCTCTTTCTTCACTGCATGACTCAAAAAGATTTATTTCTGGCAACATATCCTGTAATCTAATGGTAATTCGTCTCATATTTAGAATAATCTGTTCAACCAGTGTATATTCCTCAATTTCAAAAATATTATCATCTCTGAATCTTTTCACAAACTCATCTATACAATGTTTTGAATATAGATTTTTATACAAACCATTCTTGTTTATCCATTGGATATAGCTTTTCTTAATGCCCTGAATTTCTTTCCAAATATTCCAAACATCCTCAAGTTTCTTCTGCGCTGGCATATTTTCCAGAACAAGTTTTAAAATTCTTTGGAACAAATTTTCATTCTGTCTAAACGAGTTTATTTTCCCATACTCATTAAGAACTTCTCTCGCTCCTCCAACAGACTTACTCTTTTCAATAATGTATGCATCGTTAACAAGTAATCTCTCTGTATCAACTGCAGAAATAATTTTTTGGTTATAATACTTTATGCTTCGAGAATTTATCCCTTCAATAATCTCTGACTTTTCTTGGATTGAATTCATATTACCAACCAACTTACTAACATATTCCAACATAAGTTCTTTGAGACCCAACTCATGCAAAACAAACAACAAAGAATCATCCACATATACATACTTATCTACCATTGATACTAAAATAGAAGCAATATCTGTCTTTGTATTCTTTGGAGAATAAGCTAATACTATATCCTTATTACTTGTTCCTGCCTTTACATTAAACCTTCCAATTTTGAGGTTCTTATTTGTTGTTAAGTATACCGAATCATGAAACATATCCTTTTCCGGAATATGTATAATAATTTGTTTACTACCACTTTTGACAGCGAATTCTTCTGAACCAAATACAACACCAATTCTTATTCTTTTCTTTTGATTTAACTGAGATTGTGGAAGCTCAGCGTAGTATTGATTTAAGACACAGAATATCTCATCTTTCATCATAAATCCTTTTATTAATGTATTGATTCCATCAACAGATACTATTTCATCTATCTCTTTATCAGGATCAACAATTTCAGCATATGGTAGATTTTCGTATTGCTCTGGACATCCAATTTCTGAATTAATCAGCGACACTTCATCTATTTCAGTATTCTCGTTACCTACTACTGTCCACTTCATTCCTGGACCTAAATCAATTTTTCTCGCAACATTTTTCCATAATAATGTAGATTCAATAGCTTCTATATCTTGAATTTGAGTAGTAGGTGAAAGCCATACCATTGCTCTCTTCTTATCTTTTTGACGCTCATTAATCCACTCTTTTACCGTTGACATTGGAAATATAATTTCTTCGACATCGCTAACACCTAAAACTTGCAAGCCGGTGTACTCATCCTTGTATATAGAGGCTCCCTGAATAAGCGCATCTAAAGCAACATCATAGTATATTTGAAATGTGTCCTCTGCCGTAACACCAGGCAGAAGTCCTTGCTGTTGCATCTCCTTTCCACTTGGAGTTAATGAAAGATTTCGCATTGGAACAGTACTTAATTCTGTTTCATCATCAATTCCCGTTATTGATATTGCCCCCATATCATGAAGTGACATAATACATGGACGTAATAACAAATCTGCGTCATTTATTGTAAACACATGCTCAAAAAAAGAAGCGATTGGCACACCTGCATAGTCTGGAAGACTTTCGACTTTACTTATAGCCTCCAAAATTACCCACTCTATTGCTGTGGATTTTCTTGCTGTAAAATGAGAAACTTCCACATTATATTTTACGCATGGATATGATAATGTTATTTCTGATATGACCATTATTTACCCCCATTTTCCTTATATTCCTTATAGATTACTTCCTGCAATTCAGGAGTAATCAGTTTATTACAAGTTCTAAAACAAGCTTTTCGTTGCAAATCATCCATAATATGCTTATATACCGGCACTGTTCTGAAACCTGGCATATCCATATTCGGTAGCTCTACTGGAATGTTTTCATACATATGTTTTGAACCAACAATAAATAAAAGTTCCTGCGCCCTTGAAAATGCAACATTTATTCGTTCAAATGTAACAACATGCTTACTAGCTCTTGCTGCCTTATTATTTCGAACAAGACTTGTAATAATAATGTTCTTTTCTTTACCTTGAAACCTATCTACAGTATTTATATCAATATCTATTGCAGAAAAATCAAAAGATTTTCGTGCTTCTTTGAGTGCATCACGCAACTCATTTACCTGCATCTGATAGAAACTGATTACGCCTACTGTCTTGCGATTTTCTGTCGTATAACCTTGTTCCTTATATGCTGTCGCTATTTTTTTAAGTAATTCAACAATAATATACTTTTCTAGAATATTATTTGCTGATGTACTATTATTAATAAAAGTCTCGTATATTGGAACATCATTTGGAAGAACAGACGAATCTATCCAATAAGCATGCCTATCTGGCAAAATAAAAGTGCTATTATCTACACCTCTTATTGTCAAATCATGTCTTTTTGCTTCCTTCTCATCCTCAGTGCTCAATCCATTCTCAAGTCTCATATCATAGAATCTATTAATTATATCCTTAATATCTGAATGCATTCTATACTGTACTAACAAAGAGTGTTTGATACTATCATCTGCATGTTCAAAGTAATCCTTAAACAACGAAGATGTTACCATCTTCTTAAACCGTTTGAAGTTCTCCTCAGTCATCAAATCTCTTATTTCTTCAGGCATATTTTCTTGGTTTTCGGTAAGCTCTTTATACGAACCCTCGTGCTCCTTGAACATTGGTGGCAACTGTCTATGGTCACCAACCAATATCGCCTTTCGTGCTTTCATCAATGGTATCAACAATTCAGGAGGAGTTGCCTTACTCACCTCATCAATTATTACTACATCAAAATCATCATAACCATTGTCGCTAAGATTTCTCATGTTATCAGTACATGATATACCGACAACATTACAAGCATTAACGTATGTCTTCTGATAATGTTCTTGATCATATTTCAATGAATCTTTATCATCTAATTTTTCTCTAAATGCTCTAAGTGTCTTTTCCCATTCCGATCTAAATCCACTCTGTTTCTGAAGTTGCAGTAGATTTTTTTCTTTAAGCATTTTAATATGATCAATAATCTCATCCGCTTTAGTAGTTTCAAGCTGATATTTCTCTCGAAGTTTAAGAATGGTTTGACGTTTAGAAGTAATATGCTCCATTGTTTTTTGCATCTCATCTTTTTGTGCCAAATATCCATTTTCTGCAATTCGAAGTTTATCTGTCAGCATTTTTACATCGATTGTTTTTTTTGAAGACATATATTTGTCTATTGCAATAATTGCATTTTCGAAAGCCGAACACCATTTAGAAATAACATCATCAATTATTGATACAGCCTGATTTGCTCTATCGCTTCCAAGCATATCAACAAATTCATTCGACAAAATATTTCTTTCTGTCTCGGAAAGTTGTATCGCTGTTGATGTGTACTTCAGTTCATCAATTCTCTTTTTTATCTCTTTAACTTGCTTTTTGTATTTTGCTTCACCATCCTCATCATCATTTTCTATAGCTTCCATCATCTTCTGTTTAATGTCTGCATACTGATTTTGAAGAATAATAGCTTCTCCATCATTCTCGCCGTTTGTATTTGATAAATCTTTAATTTTATTTTTTAATTCCGTCAACACTGCAAGGCTTTTTATCGCAAGAAAAATATACGCACTTTCTTTTCCTGCACCCATGACATCAATATCAAGCACACCAGGCAATAAATAAATTCCAAATTTCACGGTTTTTTCTGTGAGTGGATTTAACACTGTCTCAAATATTCTGAGATGATTCTCTGACAAATAATATCGTTCCTCTGAATTACCTTTAAAATGATCCACCAAAAGCTTATATTGGATTATCTCATTCTGGATAGTAGAATTATACTCGTTTGCTTTTGTTATCTCAGAATTCAAATCATTGTATTCTGTTCTTAATGTCTCATACTTCGCTCTTTGTTCTTCATACTTCTTATTTAATTCATTTATATCGCTATTGAAAAGTCTTGCATCACGAATATCAACATCATACTGAAGACCACCATTCTCAAGTTCATCCCACATATCAAGCCAATTATGTGATATTTTTAGCGAAAGAGCATGATAATAATACTTCAAAGCTTCATCTTCGGAAAACTTTCTTGTGCTGAGATCTTCATTCTTACGTTTTCTACGCCCTTTTTGTCCAAGACGAATTGCTCTAATTTCTGGAGTATCCGCTAGTCTCTCTAAAGCATTGTCTACCGCATCATTAGACTGTGAAGCAACTAATACTCTGTTTCCTCTTATTACAAATTGATAAATTGCTTCAGCGATAACTGTGGTCTTTCCTGTTCCAGGTGGTCCCTGAATCAAACATAAATCTGGTGCGGCTAACATTTTTTGAACTGCTAATCTCTGATTTTCATTTCTCTCAATTCTTTCATTTAACCAACGTTCGATATAAACCTCATTGATATCTTCAGGGAGTCTTGCTCTTTCAACATTAAATAACCACATTGCAAGATTAGGTGAATAGCACTCATCTCGCTGCAATTGATTAATCGCCTGTGAAAAACGATTAATTAAAACAAATTCTCCAATAGCTGACAGAGCCAAAAATCCATTAGGGTAATAATTACCCAAAACATAATCATATACATACTGATTAAACGCATCACCATCCAGGTTTCTATGATTAATCTCATCCATATCATTTCTGTTTAGATCATACTCAACCAAAACAATATATGGATTTGCAAATATTTGTGCTATATTCTCTTCTGATTTTGAGTTTGATTCTCCCTCATCATCTTCATAATAATCATCATACTCATCGTACTCATCATATCCTTCATTATAATCGTCTTCAGAAGAAGAAAACTCTTCGACATAAGCTTGATCCTTTAAATAATATTCACTTTTAATACCTCTGCATCTGCCTAATTCAATACTATTAAATCTCTGTTTTCTTCCATATGAATCTTCAGCCGAATTAAATTCAAAACGCCATTTATCTGTAGAATAATTATTATCAAAAACCTGAATATCTCTCCACAAATATTTTCGAAAAGCTTGAAAGTATTCTTTACTTTCACACACCAACCAAAACACCAATCGTTTAGTTTCTTCATTAAATGTCACTTTATAATACTTGCAACCATGAATCTGCCTTCCTGCTAATTCTTTCTTCCAAGAAAGATATTCATTCCATTCCCCAAGACGTTGTCCTGTATATTCTGTCAGCGACCCTGCATCATCGAGAACATCATATAAAAAATTATTGTATCCGACCATTTGTTGATTCTTATACGGAGTCGCAACGCAATCTACCTCAAAATCAAGTTGAGCCGTATCTGCAGTTTCATAAATTGCATCTACTATAAACTGCTTTGCATAGACATGTCCTTTAAATATGAGTGAAATCCCCTTAGGAAGCAGATCATCAAGGCCATCTCCGGGCATTCTTTCCGGTCGTATTCCCAGTATTCTCACATCATAGCCTGTATTTCTGTTACTAAAGGTTAGATTTCGAATATACATTTGTTTGTTGAAGCCTTCAGGAAATACTCTATCTAGTAATATCTGTAATCTATCACCTAATGGAAGTTCCTTGATATGTTCAAATCTCCTACAGAGATTCTTCTCACTAATCTCTAGCCTATTCCTTTTTTCATCAGACTCATTAAGAATAATACAGATATTATTACCAGAGTAACTAAGTTCAGTATTATCTATTTCTTCTAGTTCTTCATCATACTCATCTTCGTCGTACTCATCTTCCTCTTCGTAATCATTATTGAAACTATTATTGTTAGATCTTCTGTTGTTCCCATTTCCAAAATTAATCCAATCCATGTTTGTTTCTCCTGTATCTTGAAATTCTACTTGTTCAGAATCGTGTAAATGCCACATATCTTCCATTTGCTGTTGTGTCCACATTTCATCCATTTGTTCTTGAATACGTTGTTCTTTTAACATCTGATTTATTTCATTTTCTTCTCTGTCAAAATTTTCTGTAGATGAAACAAATACTTCATCATCATTAATTTTTTCAAAATTCACATCAGATACACTTTTATCTTGATCATCATTTCTTTTTCTATTAGTTGTATCCACCATCATTTTAGCCAATCCAGCGACTCCAACAGTAGCAATAATCGCCCCAATACCCTTGGCAATTTTTTTAATATCATCATCTGTTGCCATAGAACATTCTCCTACTCCTATATTTTCTTCTCATCATACTATACGAGATATTCATGACATTATTTGTCACTCTTAATATATTTTCCACTTTTAATTCTTGCATCTTTGGGTTTCTCGGCATTTGCAGGAATAGCCCAGGTATTCCCAAATTTAATAGCCCCTTTAATCCGCCCTTCTAAACATAAAGTATTGATTCTTCTTTCTTTGATTCCCCACTTTTCTGCAATCTCTGAAATTTTCAAGTATCCATTCATACATATTTACCTCGCTAAATAAAAAAGACCCTTTCCTATTATCAAAGTAATAAGAATGAGTCCCATAATCAATACTGCAACTGGCTGACATTTTACAGTCCCTATAGTTTTGCGTCATATGTTTTCACACATTTTGCCTCGATATCTAGATAGTACTAATTATACTCTTACATTCGCACAATGTCAATATTTCATTTGTCTATTATTATAAATTTTATCAATATGAAAAAACATTTTTATGCATATCGCACAAAATATACAGTATTTTCATATATTGAAATCATAAAACATATTCTCAAATACATAGTCAAGACCACCCGCTTAGCCCTAAAGGGCTTATTTTATTTGTTTTACTGGCTCACCCGTAAACGGGTTAATATACTCCTTTAATGTCATCTGATCATATTCTAAATCTTCTTGTAGCTGATTTGCTATATATTCCTGTATCTTTTTCGCATTTTTCCCTACAGTATCTACATAATATCCTCTGCACCAAAAATGTCGATTTCCATATTTATATTTTAAATTTGCATGCCTTTAAAATATCATAAGTGTACTTTTACCTTTTAGATAGCCCACAAAACTTGAAACACTTATGCTCGACGGAATTTCTACTAGCATATGCATATGATCTGGACATATCTACGAAACTTCGGTGCAAAAACAATATGATCTTTACAATTCCATTTCGGTCGAGTAGATAAGGGGAATTTCACCCCAAACCTCTCACGGAACCGTACGTGATACTCTCGCATCATACGGCTCTTGTCATCATT
>CASERA010000325.1 GCA_949290175.1 uncultured Ruminococcus sp. | reverse complement strand
TGACACCTGTATGTAAAAATGTGGAGTCTCCGATGACTGCAACCCAGTTTTTAATATAGTCTTTTCCTTTTGCTTTCTCCATTCCGTGAAGACTGGAAATGCTGGCTCCCATACAGATTGTCGTATCAACAACACTTAAAGGGGCAACAGCTCCCAGCGTATAACATCCAATATCTCCCGCAGCATGCATTTTCAGTTTATTCAACACATAATATACACTTCTGTGAGGACATCCCGGACATAAAATAGGAGGACGGTTTGGTGCATCCGCTGTTTTTTTCAGCTCTAAATCCTGCTTTAAAATTGCTTTGCGAATCATGTTTGCGCTATACTCGCCCTGTACAGTAAAGATTTCTTTTCCGATTGCCTGAATTCCCCAGGACTTCACCTGTTCTTCAATGACCGGATCCAGTTCTTCTACGATATAAAGCGCATCTACTTTCGATGCAAAATCCTCGATTAATTTCCTTGGAAGCGGATTCACCATTCCTAATTTCAAAACAGAAGCTTCCGGAAGTGCTTCTTTAACATACTGGTACGGAATTCCACTTGTAATTACACCAATCTTTGTATCGTTCATCTCCATACGGTTGATTGACAGTGTATTAGCCGCCTCTGCCAGCTCCAGATTCCGTTTTTCAATCTCTACATGACGCCCTTTTGCCATTCCCGGCATCATGACCGTTTTTTGGATATTTTTTACATACGGTTTATCTTCTATCTCTTCTCTTTCTTTTAATTCCACAAGTCCCTGTGAATGTGCCAGCCGTGTTGTCGTCCGAAAAATAAATGGGCGGTCGAACTTTTCACTCAGCTCAAATGCAATTTTCATATAATCTTTTGCTTCCGCACTGTCGGAAGGCTCAATCACCGGAACCTGAGCAGCTCTTGCCACCATTCTTGTATCCTGCTCATTCTGGGAGCTGTACAGTCCCGGATCATCTGCAACTACCAACACCAGTCCTCCGGTTACTCCCATATAAGAAACTGTATACAACGGATCAGAAGCCACATTCAACCCTACATGCTTCATACACGCCATAGAACGTACTCCTGCAATACTGGCTCCGACTGCCACCTCTGTGGCTACCTTTTCATTTGGTGCCCATTCCCCATACATCTCATCACGATACTGCACCATGTATTCACTAATTTCCGTACTTGGTGTCCCCGGATATGCAGAAGACACTTTTACTCCCGCCTCATATGCCCCTCTGGCAATTGCCTCATTTCCTAACATTATTACTTTTTCTGCCATGAATTTATAAACCATCCTTTCGTAAATCTGTTACCCGTTTTGCTTTTCCTTCGAACCGCTGCAAAGAATTCGGTGCAACCAGACGAATCTGTGTCGCCAAGCCCAGCTGTGATTTCAGTGCTTTGCGAATCCGCTTCTCCAGTTCACTCAATTCCCCATAACTATCCAAAAGTCTATCATCAATCAATTCCACCGAAATTGTCATCACATCCAACCGGTTCTTTCTTTCTACTAAGATTTCGTAGTGAGGACCGATTTCTTTTATTTTCAACAACACTTCTTCTATCTGGCCCGGGAATACATTCACACCACGAACCACCAGCATATCATCTGCACGCCCGGACAGATTTTCCATACGAACCGTAGTGCGTCCGCATTTGCACGGTTCATACATTAACCTGGTCAAATCCCCTGTCCGGTAACGAATCAGAGGAAGTGCCTCTTTTCCCAAGCAAGTCACAACCAGTTCTCCTGTTTCTCCCGGCGGCAATACCTCTCCTGTTTCCGGATTGATAATCTCCGGAATAAACCAGTCTTCATTGATATGCATACCGCACAATTCGGTACATTCACCTGCCACACCCGGACCGCACAGTTCACTCATTCCATAATTTTGTGTACAGACAAACTGATTTCCCCATACCTTACGCATCTCATCACGCATGGCTTCTGTCATGCCTTCTCCGCCAAACAATCCGATACGAATCTGCAAATCTTTGGACGGATCTATTCCGCGCTCTCTTAAAACTTCTCCCAAGTGCAAGGCATAGGACGGTGTTGCAACCAGTAAAGTCACCCCCATATCCTGAAGGAACATAATCTGTTTGTTTGTAT
>CASERA010000324.1 GCA_949290175.1 uncultured Ruminococcus sp. | reverse complement strand
TTAGATCTCCAATTTCTTCCATAACATCAAAAAACGGATTCTCAATCGCTAATTTTTTCATACTTTTCCCCTTTTCATGACTGTGCACTGAGCATATAGGAAAGGAATTCTCCACACGCCTGTTGATTCTCTCCATCAGCTGGAAATACAAGTAACATTTCTTCTATTCCATCTACAAGATACTTCTCTAGTTCTGTACCTTGAATTCTAACTGCTGTATAAATTCCATCATCTTCATATAACGGTAAATCACCTGTCCGCATCTTCTCAAGATTTCGATACGTACCTCCCATTTCTTTACAATATTTATAAAAACTTTCTGGCATAATAACTGCGTCTAATTCATTATTTCTCCATTTAAAGAAAAATTTCTCATAGGAACTTTCATTCACCCCTTCAATCTTTACATTCCCATAAGAAAGATTATAATCAGAATCTACATTAATTCTTTTTAATTCAATTCCTGAATACTCTGAGAATGTTTCTGCTAATTTTTCATCTCTTGCATAATTAATATCTTGATTAATCAAAACACAAGTAAACTCTGGCTTAACCATTCCAAATCCAAAATGTATAATCAAAAAAAGAATCAGAAAAATTGTTGCTGCTATTCCAAGAATATGATACCAGTAATATGTCAAGATATACTCCAAACGTTGTTTTCTATTCATACCTTGTGTATTACATCGGATCTGCTCCATATACCTTTTCATATCATTACCTCTTTTCTGACCTTTTATCGTGTATTCCATATTTTCACATAAACCGAATCCATTTCTCTCCATCCATGACTAATCAAACTATTCATTAGTCATGGATGGAGAACTACATTTCTTTGCCTATCGAAATGTAGTTCTTTCAAATACAAAAGCTTCTATCCCAACCGTTTGATCACTTCTATGCACATCCTCCCATTATGATATGGGCATTTCCATGGTTCTACAATTGGCTTCGAAGCTGGAATTTTGTTTTCATCCACTGACCAGAACCATTCTGCTCCCTTTCTTTTATCAATGATATAGTTAGTAATATATCTCCAAATATCTTTGGCTGCATCCAAATATTCTTTTTTCTGCGGATTTTTCTGATACCCATTCAAAAAACCAACAACAGCCTCAGCCTGTACCCACCAAACACGTGTTTTATCTACAATTCCATTTTCAGCTTCATTCACAAGGGAATGGTCAATATATGCCCTATCATAAATATTTTTTATAATTTCTTCTACAATCGGGCTAATCTTTTTTGAATAACTACTATCTCCAAGAATTTCCAGACCTCTATCCACCAACCATGATGTTTCAATATCATGACCGTAGGAATATAAATCTATCAAACTATTCCATTTACGGTCAAAAAATACTTCCTGCCGTCCTAATTTTCTATTATATACTTTTTCGGAAATCAGATCCAGTATATATCGAATTCTATTCGCTACATTCTTATCTCCCGAAACCCTATATAGCTCTGTATATGCTTCAAATACATGTAGAAGCGTATTCATTGTTTTCTCTGCAATTACACCATTTTCGGATAATTTATCATTCTCCTTAGGTTCAAACCCTACTGTAAATGCTTCCAAATATCCATATTCATCCTTACACTTCTCTTCTATAATTTTATATAATGTCTTTGCATATTCCAGTGCCTCACTATCTCCTGATGCATCATAATAGGAAGATAATGCATAAATTGCAAATGCTTGGTTATATGTATGCTTTGTCGTATCTTTTGGAACTCCATCATATGTAAGTGCCCAATATATCCCACCGTTTACCGAGTCTATACATTTTTCTTTTAAAAATCTATAAGCATGTGTGGCATTTTCCAAAAGAATAGGCTCCTTCAAAAGCATATATGCATTTGAAAAAAACCACAGGATACGGCTGTTTAATATACAACCTTTTTCCGCTTTTCTATCCTGTTTGAGATCATATCCTACATACCCATAGAATCCTCCAAATTCTTCATCTTTCAAATTTCCCCAAAAAGGAATAATCCCTTCCGTCAGGTGCTTTTTTACCTCATCTACAAACATAGTTGTTTCCTCAGCTTTATTTTATAATTATCTTTTTCCAATTTCTGTATCTTCTGTACGAGTTACACTGTTGTTTTTGATATACTCTACAATTTCATCAACTTTTGTAAATGCAAGACCTACATAACTATCTGCTGCCCCATAATAAATCGCTATCTTTCCTGATTCTGCATCATGAATAGTAGCACATGGGAACGTTACATTCGGAACAAATCCTCTTTCTTCGTACCATTCCTCTGGTGTCAAAAGGAAGTTTTCACAACGGTACTTTACAATAGAAGGATTATCAATATCTAAAATCGCTCCTCCAATGCTGTATACGTAACCATTACATGTGCCAGCCACTCCATGATAGAACAGTAACCATCCTTCTGTCGTCTCAATTGGTGCGGCCCCTCCTCCAATCTTCAAGGATTCCCACCATTCACTACTTTTTCCCATTACATGACGATGTTTTCCCCAATAAACCATATCTGGACTTTCTGAAAGAAAAATATCTCCAAATGGAGTATGTCCACTATCACTTGGTCTTGAAAGCATCATATAGTTTCCATTAATTTTTCTCGGAAAAAGAACTGCATTTCTATTGAATGGAAGAAAAGGATTTTCGATTCTCGTAAATGTCTTAAAATCTGTTGTCTTAGCAACACCGATTGATGCACCATAAAAATCTTGACACCAAATAATATAGTAAACTCCTTCTACCTCCACTAATCTTGGATCATATGCATAAATTGGCATAAATTCTTTGCCATCTTCATCTACAAACGGAATTTTATTTTTATCAAAGTTCCAATGTATCGCATCTTTGCTATATCCAAGATAGATATATGGAATTCCATTTGTTTGCTCACCTCTAAATACTCCAATAAATTCCCCTTTGTACGGTATTACCGCACTGTTAAAAATTCTTGCCACTCCCTCTACAGGATTGCGGCCAATAATTGGATTTTCATCATATCTCCATACTGGCATCCACGCTTTTGAATTTTCATTTCTATCCTGCCATGGAACGTTTGGTACATTTGCTCCAATAATCTTTACTTCACTCATTGATTTATCCTCCATTTGTTTTTCATTATCCTTTTACTGCACCAGCAGCCATACCTCCATAAATCTGTTTCTGGAAAATCAGGAACAGAATAAAAATAGGAATAATTGTAATGATAACACCAGCACAAATATAGTTGTACTGATTTCCATATGGCCCTGTAAATGCATACAATGCTGTTGATATTGTTTTCAATTCCTTAGACTGTAAATATAAATTTGACATGTAGTATTCGTTATACACACTTACACCTTTTAAAACCAAAGATGTTACAATGGCTGGCTTTAATAATGGAAATAAAATTTTAAAGAAAACACCAAAATATGTACACCCATCTATAATTGCCGACTCATCCAACGAAACTGAAAGATTTTCAAAAAACTGTAAGAAAATATAAATAGATATAATATCCGTTCCCATCAGTACAATCATATATCCATATAAATGATTGATAAAACCTAATGAATACATAATTTGATACACGGTAACCTGAGTTGCAATTCCTGGAATTAAGGAAGCGAACATAAATAAATTTTGAATGACTCCATTTCCTCTAAATTTAAATCGATTCAATACATATGCAAGCATAGCACTTATAAAAATAGAACATGTAAGGACTACTATAATAACAATAGCAGTATTCATAAATCCGCGTAGCATATTTGCTTGTTTAAATGCAACTCTAAAGTTTTCAAAATTCAAAAATGTTTTTGGGAAATCCAATACTGATGTATTATTATACTCATCTGATGTCTTAAATGCAGTTAATATACAAACGATAACTGGGAGTACCGCAACAATTGCCGCAATAATCAGACAAACATATTTAAATATTGAAAATATCAGCTCACTGATACTTATATGCATCTTTTTCTTCATGAAACCATTCCCCTTTCTTCATTTTTTAATGCTTTTTTAGCAGCTTTCCTTCTCTTCCTTATCGCTGCTTTGGATTCATCTGATGTGCCATCATCAAATACATATTTAAAGAAAAGCTTCTGAGCAACTGTACAGATTATAATAATCACAAGAAGAACGATAGCCATCGCACAAGCAAGACCTACTTTTTGATTCTCATGCGCCAAACGATTCATTATCACAAAATAGGTACCTGTTCCCATCGTACCATTTGTAATTACATATGGAGGCTCAAATGCACTCAAAGAACCACTAATGGAAAGAATCAGATTTAGCACTACAATTGATTTAATACTTGGAAGAATAATGTATCGAAATTGATGCCATTTATTTGCTCCATCTAAAGAAGCAGCTTCATAGAGATCAGAATCTACAGACATCATTGCCCCCAAGAATAAAATCATATTCTGTCCCATATATCTCCAAACGGAAGTCGCGGCTAGAGAAATATTGTTAATATTTTTGTCCTGCAACCAATATGGAATGTTTTCAATATTCATTCCGAATAATTGTAATACAGAGTCTAGTACAAATCCTCTTGCATAAAAAAATTTAAAAATAAATCCAACTGCAATACCACAAATCAAATACGGGAAAAACATAGCTCCTTTAAAAAAAGCTGATCCCTTTACTTTAAATACCATCAAAGATGCAAAAAATAATGCCAGACACAACTGTACAATTGCTCCGCCCATATAATAAACACTAACAAGCAATGAACGAAAACAATCATCTCGTTTAAACACTTCAATATAATTTTGAAATCCTACAAATACTCTTGGACCAATGTATTTCATCTGATAAAAACTGAACTGAATCATTTTTAAAAATGGAATGTATGTAAACACAGCCAAAAGGAGCAGCGGAATCAACATAAACGAAAAAATAACTAGAATTTGTTGTCCTTTTCCACTCTTCAACCAGTTTTTAAGTCCTTTCTTTTCCGAAGTAACATTTACCTGATTACTCATAATTTTCTCCTTTCATTCCTTTTATAAAAGGGCGGTCCTGACAACCGGCCGCCCCCATTTTTTTAACTTTATGCGCTGACATTATTTATTGGTCAACTTCTACTCCTAAAGTTTTCTGTGCATCAGACCACTGCTGATTCCATTCATTAATTACGTCGTCTAATGATTTTGAACCATAGAGTGCACATTCTATCAAGTAGCAATTTGGATAGTCATCATTATTAATTCCAACTTCACTCTCATTATTTACATCATCAAATAATGTTTCTTCTCCTTCTACTGCTGGGTTATCAGATAATAATTCTACCCCTTCAAAATCAGCTAATGCCGCTGGAAGCTCTCCACTTTTTAACGCTGGAATACTTCCTTCATCTTCATAGATTGTAGATTCTTCGATAAGCCATTTCATATATAACATCGCAGCAATCTGATTGTCTGTGCTTGCTTGATTATTAATACCAAATGAATAGTTTCCACCAGCTCCTGCATACTGTTTTCCATCAATTGTGATAGGGAATGGCATATATCCTACATCATCAGCATTCTTTCCTGCATCTTTACATTGCTGTACTGCCCATGAGCCAAGAACCATTGTTCCGATTTCCCCATTGTTCATCATACCTTTAGAAGCCTCCCAGTCACTACTAGCCGGATCTTCCTCAACTAATTTTCTTGCTACGGATTCATAACATGTATAATACACTGCATATGGTCCTGTCATATCATCCTGTTTTGCAAATGGATTTTTCATATGTACAATATCATGATTCATAAAATTTGGATTTCCAGTCGCAGCGATTCCAATATAAGCATCCCAAGCCCCTACTGGCCATCCTGCTGAGAAATTTGTATATAATGGAATAGCATCTGTATTATCCTTAATTTTCTGTAAAGCATCTAAAAACTCATCTGGTGTCTTAGGAAGCTCTGTTATTCCAGCTTCTTTCCAAACTTTCTTGTTATATACAACACCATTTGCCGTTCCTCCATTGGCAATACCATATACTGTTCCATCATATGTTTTTTCAGAACAGAAATTATAGATTTCATTTAAAGTTTTATAATCTCCAAGAGGTGTGAAGTAACTTCCGAGTTCGCTTTTATCCACACCTGTTGGAATAAAGCATAAATCCCCCCAGTCTCCTGTTGTCAATCGAAGTGTCAATGATTCCTCATAATCTGTAACAGCTTCATATTCCACCTTAATATTTGGATATAATTTCATAAATTCTTCAGCATATCCTTTATAAACGGTATCCACAATATCCGTCCGGTTTGTCAGTACTTTAATAGATGCTGTCAGATCGGTGTAGTCCTCACCAATTTTAATTTGATCAAGGGTAGGCATATTCTCAGAACTTGTGCCCTGTGTTCCTTTCTCTTTAGAACCTCCACATCCAGTCAGTGAGAAAGCCATTGTTGCTGACATAACAGTTGCCATAGCAGTTGCCATTAATCGTTTTACTGTAGTTCTTTTCATCTTTTTTCCTCCTTTTTTAATCTGTTTTAATCTTATCATTAATCTATTTTAATTTCAATATTTCTTCTTGTTTTAATTATTTTTCTACTATTTTCACATTTTCTCTTTACGTATTTTAGCTATTTTAACGTAATATCCCCCATTTTTAAACTTAAATAATTAATTAAATATTATTAATAATATTAAACTTAAATATTTTTACTTTAATAATAATTTCCTAGGAACCCAATTCTTTTACAAATTGATGCAACAAGGTATTTCCTAGGAAGCAAAAAAACGTATGAAATGCTCCAAGCAGATATTCAAAATATACTGCTTAGAACATCTCATACGTTTGACATTATTTCAGTTTAAACATTTTACACTATTACGTTCTACAATTTCACTATCAACATATCTAGTTCCCCAATATTTGTTGTCCCCCTTAATCTTTCCTATCAATAATTTTACTGCTTGAACAGCCATTTCTTTCATATCAACATTATATGTAGTAATCTGATCTGCAAAATTATTACCATACAAATAATTATCATAGCCAACAATTGAAATATCTTCTGGCACTCGATATCCTATTTTTTTTAGCTTCTCATAAAGTACTCCCGCAGTCCAATCACTATTACATACGAAAGCCGTAGGCATATTTTCTGGTAACTCCATTCTACTAATTCCGGTCACTAAATCGCGATCTTCCAGTACCCATTCCTTTCGTTCTCTGATTCCTGCTTCCTCCAATCCCTTTCTATACCCATAGTATCTATCCATAATATTTTCGTTTGCCAAAATAGAGCCTACAAACGCAATATCCCTGTGTCCCCTTTCAATCAAATATCTTGTCATCTTATACATTCCTATATAATTGCTAGACATAACAGAATCACAACGAATTCCTCTCATCTGAAAGTCCAACAAAACAATTGGAACCTTAGATATAGCCACTAGTTTTTCTATATAAGCTCGAGACATCCACCCTATAATAATCAACCCGCTGATTGTCTTCTCATTCATTAATCTAGGTAATTCCATTTCTCCTTCCTTTTCCATGGAAAGTACTTCTAGCATCGTAACTCCTTGTTTTTTTGAAACTTCATATGCTACATTTTGATACATAGCCCAATAAAAAGAAATCCCAACTGTAATGTATTTTTCTGATGCAAGAACTCCTATTACAAAAGATTGCTCTCGTTTCTCAGATTTTGAAGGATTATATCCCATATCTTTCGCTGTTTTTTCTATCTTTTCTCTTAGTTCTTCACTAACGCCTTTCTTTCCAGAAAGTGCATTCGATACTGTTACAACACTCACACCGGTGGCCTTTGCAATGTCTTTCATTCTTACATCTGCCATCTTACGCCTCCCTCCTAATTCTTACGGTATTTCCCTCTACCACACTTCCTCCTATAATTCTAACACCAGCTGCTCTCTTTTTGCTAGAAATTCTTTTCAAAAGTGTATTCATGCTGATTTTAGCGATCACCTTTTCATCATTCTCATATGTTGTCAACTTTGTCTCATTATTTTTCTGTGCATAGTAATTATCAAAACTCACAATCGATACATCCTCTGGAACACGTATCCCACGTTCCTCCAATTTCTCCAACAAAATTCCGGCGGCTTTGTCACAATTACAGACAAAGCCTTCCGGTAGTTTATCAGGCAATTCAAATCCTATTCGGTAATCTCCATTCATAAAATCCCTATCATGAATTACTTTATTCTGCGCATCTTTCAATCCGGCTTTTTCTAACGCCTTACAGTATCCCATATATCTGTCCATAATATTTTTTGTCGCACTCGGAGTTCCTATAAACACTAAATCATAATATCCCTGTTCAAGAAGTATCTCTGTCATCTGTTCCATACCACCAAAACCATCTGTAATAATATAGTCCATATCTGCATAAACATCATAATAATCTACACACACAATAGGAATCTGATAAGACATTCGTATTGCTTCAATATACTCTTTCTTCAACTCACCAATCAGAATCAACCCTGCCATTTCTCCTTCCAAAAATGGTGCAAAATCTATTTTCAGATTTTCCTTCTCAGGAGATACTATTTCAAGAACAGTAAGATTGCCTTTTTTGACAGCTTCTTGGGCAATTCGCTTATAAATATCCATGTAAAACGACGGAAATTCTTTTACATACCTTTCTGCTACAACTACACCAATAATATAGGTAGAACGTTTTTTCTTTCTATCTCTTTCACTACTGAAATATCCCATTTCTTCCGCAGTTTTTTGTATATCTTCACAAAGTACTTTCCCTACTCCTTTTTTTCCATTTAAAGCATTGGATACAGTCACGATACTTACTCCTACTTTTTTTGCAATATCTTCCAGTTTTACAGTTTTTCTCTGACCCATATCCTATACTCCTTTTTATACTTCTTCTATTTCTATAAGTTTGCTTTTAAAATCTCCAAATTCTGCTGGTATTCTAATTCCGGCATATAGTAAGGTACTTCCTAAATATTCTCTTCCATATACTCGATATCTCATAGATGGATTCAATCCTCTTACTCTTACAACTCTGCTCTTTGCATTTGCTCTAGCTTTTACTTGTACAAAAAACAGCAATGCCTTCGTTTTATTTTTAGAAACAATCATCCAACTATCATAATACCCATTCTCTCTATAAGATGCAAGTCGATAATAATCTCCTTCCCTGATCAAATCATTGTATCTATGATATTCTGCTATCTGTTTTCTCACTTGCTCCTTATCTTCTTTGGAGAGCTTTGTAATATCTAATTCATATCCAAATGTACCAAGCATTGCTACATGCCCTCTTGTTTCGAATGGAGTAATCCTTCCAACTGTGTGATTTGGGCATACACTGACATGTGCCCCCATAGCTGATACAGGATACACAAGTGCCGTTCCTTCCTGAATTGCAAGTCGTTCTACTGCATCGGTATCATCAGAGCACCAAATTTGTGGGCTATAATAAAGCATTCCAGCATCAAAACGTGCTCCACCACCAGAACAATTTTCTAACAGCAAATCTGGGAAATCTTGCAACAATCTTTCCTGCATTTTATAAACTCCCAACACATATCTATGATAAAGCTCTCCTTGGCGATCTGCTGGAAGTGCGCTACTTCCAATTGTTGTTAACTGACGGTTCATATCCCATTTTACATAGGAAATATCTGCACTCTTGAGAACTTTTGCTATCATCTCATACACTCCATCTACGACTTCATCCCTAGATAAATCCAAAACATATTGTGCCCGACTCTGTGTTGTTTCTCTTCCTGGTATCTGTATTGCCCAATCTGGATGTTTCTGATATAGCTCTGAATCTGGCGAAATCATTTCTGGTTCTACCCAAATTCCAAATTTCATTCCCATCTTTTTTACATCCTCTACCAACTTGTGCAAACCACCCTTAATCTTCTTTTCATTTACAAACCAATCCCCTAAAGAACTATCATCACTGCTACGATGTCCAAACCAACCATCATCCATAACCAGCATTTCAATCCCTAGGCTTGAAGCCTCTTCTGCAATATCCAATAATTTTTTTTCATCAAAATCAAAATAAGTTGCTTCCCAATTATTAATGAGAATTGGTCTTTTTTTATGAAGGTATGGACTCCGAATTAAATGGTTTCTGTAAAGATCATGCAATGTCCTTGTCATCCTACCCAAACCTTCATCTGAATAAACTAAAACCACCTCCGGTGCCGTAAAACATTCCCCGGGTTCCAATTTCCAAGTAAATCCTTCTGGATGAATTCCCATAGTCATGCGTATTGAATCAAACTGGTTCTTTTCCACCTGAGCAATAAAGTTCCCAGAATATACAAAATTCATAGCATATACTTCTCCAACCTCTTGAGTTGTTTCAGGTGTTATCAGTGCAAAAAATGGATGTTCTTGATGACTAGATTCTCCTTTAAACGATGCAATATTCTGTCTTCCATATCCCACAGGCATTCTTTGAATATGACGTTCTCTTGCCCATGAACCAAAAAGTCCCATTACTTCAAAGCCTCTATCATCCATATCTAAGCACGCACTGAGCACCTTCTCCAAATATACTGACTGTTTTCCTTTATTCTCCACTAAAACAGTTCTCGTTATCACATCTAATTTTTCAAATGTCGTATACATAAGAACAACATGAAGTCCCAAAACTTTATCGATACAAAAAAGTTTTAATGTTGTGCATGATTTTTCATCTCCCCAAGTAGCAGGAAGTCCTTCTAAAGCAGGCTTTCCTTTCTGAATTTCATATCCCTCATAAATTAGCTCACTAGCTCGATATCCCTCTACATTTCTTACACAAAATGCACTTTCTCTATAATCCCCCATACCTGTTTCTGGGTATTCCATAGGTGCACAATCCAAAAAGGAATTTTTTTCTCGTAGATTTGAAGATGGTAAAAATGGCGGTTCATCTTCTCTTAAAAGATACCTAATATCCTCTTCCTCCAAACGTTTTCCATAATAAAGATGCAACAAATATTGATCATCTGCTATTGCTACCCCATATGTAGTATTCGGAGTGTTTAGTAAAAACACTTTACTTTTTTCATTAAAAACAATTCCCATATCTTTCTCCTTTTGCTTTAAACACTTTATTTTTTAAGCTATTTTTATTAATATTTTAATTCATTTTTTAATTTTGTCAACCACTTTACGTATTTTAAACTTTCCTCTGTGATTTTTCATCTATTACATCCCTCCTTTTTCTCTTCATCACTCCCGATAATATCCTCATCTAATAATCTCCATATTTCTCATTACAACTTATTCTATAATGTATCTATTTTTACCAAAAACAAACATTAAAAAAATTCGGTTATGATATTATGGCACATTTTATGACAGCCTAATCATAACCGAATTACTCTATCTCCCTTTAGTTTCTATTCTTTCACAGAATCAAATTGTGGTGATCCATACTCTGTATTTACTGCCTTAATCGCATCATAATATAATACTCCACTTACTTTCCCATTCTCATCAATCGCTGAAGAGTTTGCAATTGCATTCACCCAAAGTCCAAAACTAGATATCTGAGCAGCGGCTGCATTCGTTAAAATTCCCCTTCCTCCTTTATCTACAAATTCTGAAAATGGAAGTGTTACAAGGATTGCCCCTTCTGCATTTGCAAACTCTTTGTAAGTATTCAAATAAGCTTCATAAGATCCTCCATCAGATGTATTAATCTGCACAACCGTTTTCTGATTTTTACCATCTGGAAGTACCCAAAATTGCAAGGCATTACAAGATGACCAGTCCGCTTCATTCGTAATTGTTGCTCCTGCCCAGCCTGTTTTCGTCTCTTTGTAATCAAATTTAAGCGAATAATCCCCCTCATATTTCATTTCATCGGATAGTGATAATACCAATTCGCATCCACTATCCTTATTTACTGCCCAACTGCTGTTAAGAAGTTCTGAAGATCCATAATAGAATTCGAAAGTATCCACTGATAAAGGATCCTTTTCTGTAATTGCAATATTAAAAAGCACTGGGATTTCTTGAAGTACCTTCCCATCTGCATACAACCTGAGATATCCTTTTACAGTCTCACCCATCTGCTCTAAAATCTCTTTTGTAAGCACAGCCGATATATTTTTTCCTGAAATTGAAGTTTCTAGTTTGATTTCTTTTTCTTCATTTCCCGCAACAATATAGACATTTTTAGCCTCTTTATTCAAACGGGCTATCACCTCTGTTTCCTCTAGTATACGGCTTCCCGCAATAGGAGCTGTAATATATCCGCTAATTTCACTCCAGTTTTCTATGATTGGTGGATTAGGCGTAATATTTCCTAGCACTTCTTTTTGGTCCTTTGCAAAAATACTCTTTTCGTCATTATAAAATTCAATAAATCCATTCATCATCTCATGTCCATGAAGAGTGCCATCCTCTTTTACTGAATCCACAAACGGAGTATAAAAACTAGTGTTAGAATAATTTGTCCATATCATAAAATAAGAACAATTATACTCTTCTTTTGTCACAATACTTAAAATCTCTTTAAACCAGTCAATCCGTTTGTTTCCTGTGAGCGTCATTCCACCTTTATCAGATGTAATTCCAGTCTCTGTAACCGCAAATAATTTATTATGCAAATTTGCAAACTCATTTGTAATTTTTATAGTATTCTCAAAATTTTTCTGAAAAGTATACCCTTCTTCATCCGTCACGGGATTAGAATCATACATATCGAAACCGACCATATCTACATATTCATCACCTGGATAACGCTCTTGGTACTCTTCAATACTCCCTGCTTCTGAACCTGGTCCATAAACATAGAGCATGTTATGCACCCCTTTCTCATCACGCAAATATTCTACTGTATATTTAAATACACTCTTATACGTTTCGGGTTCGCAAAAAGCCTTCCCCCACCAAAACCAGCTACCTGTATTTTCATGAAATGGTCTAAAAAGTATCGTTCCATCAACTTGCTGTGCATATTCTGCTACCATATCTAAATATGCATTAAATCTTGCATTATATACTCCACCTGGTAGAATCTGATTCATACAATCCCCTGTAAGATTATAAGAATCTGCTACCATAAAGTTATATTTATCATATGTCTTATCTGATGTACTTTCTTTTTCAGAAGAAAACGTAAAATTAGGCATATGGGCAGATAATGTCATGATTGCCCCCTCTTCAATTGCCATATTAGAAATCAAAGCAGCCGCTTTTATATTCCCCTCTGTTGTATTTGGAATATTTCCTCCATACCGTGAATTATACTTATCTGCAAATCCATCAAAAAGATTTCCGCAGTCCAATCCCACAATACCTGAAATCGATCCTGTCATATCTTCTGTATCCGAATATGAAAGTGCAGATGTACCAGCTTTCAAAACTGTATCTTCCATATGACCATAAATTGTTCCCTTTGATTCTCCAACCGCCTTCAAATACTGATATACGGCAATGGTTTCCTCATCTGCTTTTGGATCTACAAGCTGTATCTTCTCTTCATATGCAATTGATTCCCCATTTACCTCAAGAGACTCTGATGACTCAAAAAGTTTCGTTTGCGTATCAGGCTTGACTTCCATATCTACAAAAACATCCTCTTCCTCTACATCATAAAGGCGGATATTATCAAACCACAGGTTCCCCTTATAATCTGTGCTATTTCCCACAATCAACAGCATTAGTTTCAATGGTTTTTCTGATGCTGCATACCCTTCATCACATTTAAATGTAAAACTCGCTTTTTTAAGCGTTCCTTCCACATCCTCTACTGAAACATCATTCAATCCACTCATTTGTTCTTGAAACACATTATCTGATACCACTTTCATTGTAAGTTGTCCCATTGTGTATGCAGATGAATCATAATACATATCAAAACTTAACGTATTATACGATGTATAATCAATACCGGCCTCTTTTGAAAAACTAATACCTGTCTGACACCATCCATTATTCTGCTCCAAGGAATAATCAACATCTACTTTTAGCATTTTCTTTTCTGCATCATAACTACAGGAACCATTAACATTACTGTCACCTTTCCAACTATCATCATATACCCAACCTTGATTTCCATCTTCAAAGTCCCATACATATTCCTGATTTTTTTCCCCAGCTTGCACGAAATAAACAGGAGCAATTAATGGTTGCATACAGCCCCCAAAGACCAAACCTGCTGCTAAACAAACGCCAACAATTCTCTTACATTGCTTTCTTTTCATTTCTTTCTCCTTTATAACAATTAATTTACTTAAATACATATTTTAACCTCCTCCTTTAATTTTTTAAGTTTTTTTATTATGTATTTAATTATTTTTAATTATATCAGAATATTTTTTTACAACAATATATAAATTATATGAATATTTATCTCACTTTTTGTAATATATTAACAATATTCTTAACCAATACTATCTTTTTATAGAAATTTTAAATATCCGTCCACTTCCAGTAAAAGTAAATCAATCTATTTATATTAAGTATCAAATTATTAATAAAAGAAAAAAGAATTTTCCTCCTTTCTTTTGGAGAAAAATCCTTTTTACTTTCTAACAAAATAATGTAACTTATTCCGTTCGCTCTTTTACACTTGTTCTTTCTATCACTTTACTATCCACATAGTGGATACCAGCATGAGCACTAATTCCTTTCACCCTTTTTAATAAAATGTGAACTGCTTCTTTTGCCATCTGCTCCATATCTACGTTGCAGGTAGTCACCTCATTTGCAAAAGAATGTCCATACAAATAATTATCATACCCTACAATGGAAATATCTTCTGGCACGTCATACCCGATTTTCTTTAAT
>CASERA010000323.1 GCA_949290175.1 uncultured Ruminococcus sp. | reverse complement strand
TCTCCTTTCTTTAAACTATATTCAATTACAAAATATAATATATAATTAAATCATGAATTTAATTTTTTTGTTTTTCTGAAATCATCGATTTCAACATACTAAACACTATCTCATCAGAAGATAATGCAAGAATTATCGTTTTTCGTTTAGTAAAGAAATTTACTTTAACGATACATTCATATTCTATTCCTTCTTTCATATTAACACGATCACCATCATTAAGTTCATATATATCTGAACCGGCTTTGCAATAGTATTTATCTTTAAGAAAAGAAAATTTTCTTTTCTTAACATGAATGTCATAAATTGTTAGTGTTGGATATTCATAGTCTGATGAATGGAACCATGCTAGAATTCCCACTATTAATGATATGAGAAAACATGCGAGGAATACAAATAGAATTATGAATTCACCTCTGATATTAAACATAATTAATTACTCCTTATTAATATTTTTATATTTTCTGTTTTAAGTCAGGTATCTTTTCATAGTTAGAATAATTAATTAATGAGAAGATTTTATCCCTAAGAAATATGGACAATAAACATTCAGTTAATCTGAATAGAGAGGAGGTAATCCATATGAGTAAATACTTCCATTCAGATGGGTTATACTTAGTTCTTGATTGGGAATATTGTGAGTTTTTTATCCCTCAATATTATTATGAAGGAGCATCCCCATTGGTTGAAGATTTAGGAAATACAATCAATGCTTTTGGAGTATTTAATGTAGGCTTCTATACAAATGGGAAATTAGTAGAAACTAAATTACTCAATCTTCCTACTATGATTAGAATAAATCAATATGATAGTGAAAAACGAACGATTGATTTACCTGGTCTTGGTTCAACACCATGTAACGTGTTGAAATTTTATAAGGGAAACAAAGTAATGGAAGATGCTACCATTGAAGATGCGGCAAATGCTACAATGATGCTCATGATGATTACAAGAGGTAAAATTCCAGGTTCAGTTCCATATACAAAGGCACTTGATGTATGGAGAAAAAATCAAGAAATGAATAAAGTACATTTTGGTGTATCATCTCTTGTTCTTGAAATTATCTTAGCGGCAGCATATAGACAAAAAGATGATTTAAGTAAAAAATTTGCTTATGCTATTGGAAAAAATCCAGATATCTCACCATTTGATTATATCATGGCTTCTATTAGGCAGATTTGTCAGTATTCATCTACATATACTGCTATGACATTCGAGGATATGAACTCTATGATTACATCATCATTAAATAAAGCAAGAAATAAAACAGAGGAAGCTGTTTCTCCTATTGAGAAAATCATTAAAATGTGATTTCCATGTTTTATTAGCGAAAACAAATATATAAAGTTTTATTAAATTTAAGTGAATAAAAAAGGAGGTCCAAGAACATGGCACAAACAAATCAAATTGTTCCAAAGTTTCAGCACCCTCATGTAATGACTGTAGTCAATGACTATAGTGGATATACAGATGAAACTCCTGTTGTTAATGACGACAGCATCAAATTCATCAACGTATTCATGGGACCTAAAGGTGTGGACAATAAACTTGTAAAAGTTTCACAGCTCGATAATTTTAAAACAATTTTCGGGGAAAGTGATTATGCAAAATACGGACAGCCATTAATGATGCCAATCGCTGAACTCTCTACTGGAGAAGCTACAGCTTGGTGTATGCGTGTCTTACCAGACGATGCCACATTAGCAAATAGCATTTTATCTATTTACTATAAGGCAGATACTGAGGCTAAAAAATTCAGAATCAAATTTAAGACAAAATCTTTAACTGGACCAGATGCTCCAAAATCTAAAGATGAATTAATCTTAAAAGGTCTTCAATTAGATGGTGTTGCACCATCAGGAAAGTACCAAGATGATGAAGGATTTACTCAGGTACCTATTATGATCGTTTGCCCTATGGGTCGTGGTAAGTATGGAAACGACCAGAGATGGAGAATGAGTGCTAATATCGATTGGGAAATTGATTATAAAATGAAAATCTTTTCATTTGAAACACTTGAACCAGTTTCTGGAATTCAGAAAACAAGTTCTGCTATCGGTTCTGTAATTACTACAACAAGATATTCAGATACAACTCTTATCCAAGATGTTATCGATGATCAAGACCCAGGTATAGCAGCAACATACTTCTATGTTTATGAAGATCAATTTGAAGAACTCTACAATCAATATGTAGCTTTCTTAAATTCAATCGCTGGAGATGTGGAAGAAGAAATTGATATTCCTGATTTAGATGAATTCGACCCATTCTTCTTAAGAAAAATTGGTACAACAGAAGTTGACAAATATATGATGGTCATGCAACATGCTGATGACCCAGCAGACAATCCAGATTTAACTGCTGATGATGTAGCATCTCCTGATGACGTAGAAGGAAATATTTTAGCTGGTGGTACTGATGGTAAATTAGACACAGCAACAGATCAAGATGAGTTAGACACAGCAATCGAAGAAATGTATATTAATGCATTCTCCGGTGTTTATGATAAATCTATTTTATCTAAAAAACGTATTCCAGCTCATTGCTTACTTGATGCTAACTATCCACTATCAGTAAAACAGAAAATGTACGAATTAAATAATCATCGTAATGATGCTATGCTTTACCTTGATTGTGGAATTATTCCTTCATTCTCTGATGTAGTATTAAGACAATTGAAACAGGATTATGGAATCTTTAATAACAATCATGTTTCAAAGAACCCTCAATACTATAAGGTAAAAGACCCATCAACAAATAAAAAGGTTGATGTTACTGTTACCTACTACTTTGCTCAGTATTTACCATCTCATATTAAGACATTTGGTACACAACAACCATTCGCAAACAGATATGCAATTTTAACAGGTCATATTAAGAATTCTCTTTTACCATCAGTAGAGGACTTTGAATCTGAACTTAAAGAAGAATTAGTTCGCAATAGATTTAACTATTTCGAAGCTACTGGAGAAAATGAATTTAGACGTATGGTTCAGAATACTGCTCAGATAGATGAGACTGACTTAATCGAAGAATCCAATATCTTAACATTACTCGAAGCAAAACGTCTTATCGAGGCGGATGTATTTGATGGAATCTATGATTTCTCTGATCCAGAAAGCCGTCAGGCATTCAAAAACTATGAAACAAGTAGATTTGAAACATGGAAGGGAAACAGAGTAGAAGATATTACTATCGATTTTGCAATGTCACCTTGGGAAGAACAGCGTTCTATTTTACATTGTTATGTAGCAATGAAGTTCAGAACTATCACAAAACGTGTTATTGTTGAAATTGATATCAACAGCAGAATTTCAGAATAAAGAGGGATGGTGATATAAATGGCTGTAAACAACAATATCCTGACTATTCAGTCAGATATTAAACAACATAGCTTTGATAGTCTTACTGAATATGCACTGTTTCTTGGTGGTACTAATGTAACACATGATGTATTACAGTGTTATGACCCATTAAAAAATGGTTGGGGACGTATCTTCATGGTACGTAAACCAGTTTTCATTGAGAAATTGGGTACGCAAGACTCTCGTATTGCTAAAAAATTTGCTAAATTTAAACATATCTTAGAATATGG
>CASERA010000322.1 GCA_949290175.1 uncultured Ruminococcus sp. | reverse complement strand
TTCTTCCTCCATTTCGTTGTTATCTGCCTCCTAGTGTACTACTTCTTCTATGGAATAGGAACCGATTATTTTTACATGATGGGGGAATATTTTTACTTTGTTTTTCCTGAAGGAAGAGTATTATAAAAGTAGTACTTGGAGAGTATTTACGAAAAAAGCCATTGAACTTGCTGTTATTGAGTGTGAAAAATCAAAAACTTTAAATCAATATTTAAAAGCTAGAAAAAGAAAATTTTAGAAGCATAGAAACAAGGCGGACTCCAAAGAATCCGCCTTGTTATTGTCTTATTCTTTCTATGATTCTATTTTATATTCCTCCATGCTACATTCATGTTCTTTGTTTTTTTTGTCATAAGAAATACCAACTAATAAAATATTTCCTGTATAACCAGTAATTGCTTGTACATAATTTTTATCCTTTATCTGCTGTATTGCCGTTGTTGCTGTTTTATTCCATTTCAATTCTACAAGTAGTGCTGGCATTTCTCCCCTATATTCTGGTTTTGGTAAAAATACATAGTCCGCAAAACCTCTTCCTGTTGGCATTTCTCTGATTGGCATAAAATAATACTGCATGGCTGAAAGATATGCAATTGTAAGGACACTACTAAGAGAATTTTCATCATTATATTGAATCGTTGAAGCAAACTGTGTATGAATTTTTTCGATTCCTTCTGATACTGCTCCACAATCCCTATCCAAGGTTGCCTCTAATAACTTCTTGGATTCTTGTTGAAAGAGAATCAAATCATCCCACTTCTTTTCCTGAGTTGCTGCTAAAAACTCCTGTCTAATTTCTTCATTTGGAATATACGCTACTTTTTTCTTCCAATTATAAGCCAAATAACCAAGATGGATTAATAACGTAATCACATCATCTTTATTCCGAAAGGAAACCATATCATTTTGAAATGTATTAATATTCACCTCTACTGATGTTCCTGAAAGCATTTGAATAATCGCTGTTCTTAACCCATCAAAATCCATATTAATCAATGGTAAAATCGATTCATACGTTCCTGTCTTCGACCAATAACTTCGAAAAACTCCTCTCATCATGACACTAACGACTGCTTCTGGATTATACACGTGATATTCTCCTAACACATAGCCATCATACCAACTCTTTACTTCTTCAAATTTTTTATGGTAACGAACACACAATGCTTTCACTTCTTCTTCTGTAAAACCAATATAAGCAGAAAGCATATCGGGTTCTAGCATTGTAAACTCTTCGAAATTATTTAATGCTGACTGTGTTTTCACTTTTTTAATTGGAAGAATACCAGTTAAATAAACAAGATGCAAAAACTCTGTTGCATGATTTCCTTTAAATAATGTTCTCAGAAAATCAATATAATCTTTTTGAATGTTTGTATCTTCTGATTTGTCTCGAATCAACACATCCCATTCATCAATGATAACAACAAATTTTTTTCCAGTGACTTTATTAATATTGCTGAGTCCTTCAGCCAGTGAAATATTTTGATTTTGTAACTCCTCTGGATAATATTCTTTTAATTCCTTTACAACACTTTCTTCTATTCTTTGTACTACAGTATCGATTGATTTTGAAGGCGTTATAAACCATTGTATATCTAACCGAATCACATCATATTTGTTTAGATGTTCTTTAAAACTATCAAATTTACTAATCTGCATTCCTTCAAACATCTTTTCTGAATCACAGCCACAGCTATAATAAGCCGTTAACATATTTGCTGTAATGGACTTTCCAAATCGTCTAGGCCGACTATTACATATCAACGCCTGATTTGTATCCATCATACGATTTGTATATGCAATCAAACCAGTCTTATCTATATAAATTTCTGAATTCAATGCAACTTGAAAAGCTTGATTGTCTGGATTCACAAATTTCCCCATATCCATACACCTCTTTCTGAAATTTTAACTTCCCACTCTCTTCACCAATTATTATAATCAGTTTACTAAAAACCCTTCCCTTTTGCAAACGATTTATAATCAAATACTTCAATTTAAATCTCGCATAAAACTCCCTTTTTTTCCTTGTTTAAAAAAATTTCTATAAAAAATGTTAATCCGGTTTCTTAATTAAATTAAATTAAATATGTTAAATCTGATTTCGTTTTCTCCATTCAGACGGAGAAATGGACATAACATTTTTAAATGTACGAGAAAAATGGAACTGACTATTATAACCCACTAGATGAGCAATTTGTATAATTGGCATTTCACTATCACGAAGCAGTTCACACGCTTTATTAATTCGATATTGAATTAGAAATTCTTGTGGGCTTTTTTTTGTTGCTGTTTTAAATATTTTACTGAAATAACTACGATTCAGATTAAGATGCGCCGCCATATCTTCAATAGAAATTTCATTCATATAGTGATTTTCTATATAATCAATAGTCGATTGAATATAAAAATCAAGAAGATTATTCTTAGGTAATTTTTTTGCATTTCTTGAGCTCTTAATTAGCTCAGCAAAAAATAAATATGTTTGTCCAATTATCTCCACTGGTAATAAATTAGGAGTATTTATGATATATCGTAGAGGTTCAAAAAAATTAGCATATCCTTTTTCAACAGAAGCATTATAAATAGGACTTGATAATCCAAGTCCTGCTTGATGAAGATACTCTTGCACTTTCATACCATCAAATTCTATCCACATATATTCCCATGGATTTTCACCATCTGCATAATAATGAACAAGACGATTCGGCTCAATAAGAAATGCTTGTCCAGCATGGAGTTGATAGGTTAAATTTTGATTCCCATAAGTCGTTCGATAAGTACCCGTTCCAGAAAGAATACAGTGAATCAGATAATGATTTCTCATACCCGGGCCAAACGTATGATAAGGTTTACAATACTCATATCCATACTGATATATCGTAATATCAAAATAATCTTTGTTTAAAAATAAATAATTTTTCATAGTAACCTCCCTGCTATCATTTTCTAATATATATCATTTTGTGTGGATAATGTCAATATAAGGCATAAAAGCAACATAATGGTATGTAAATAGCAAAACAAAACTATGTACACAGCTTAGTTCGAGTGATACTATAAGTAATATAAAAGAACAAGGTACCTTATCTTAAATAAAATATAAGTGCATATAAACCTTATTTTTCTTATATTTTTTTAGAAAATAAAAAAATCAAATCAAGGGGATAAATTAAAATGAAAGATACAATAAATCTTCAAAACATCAATTATCCATGAGAAATCAATGTTATAAAAAAACAACAATACTATATGCAAAAATGGGAGGAAAAGAGAAATGGGAAAATGGAAAAAGTTTGCTTCAGTATTTATAGCTGGAATTCTATCAATTGGAATGATGGGTTGCACCAATAGTGGTGATAAAAAAACGGAGGATTCAAATTCTGGAAATTCCGATGCATTAACTGTTGCTATCTGGGATACCTATCAGGAGCCAGGATTAAAAGAAATTATGGGGGATTTTACAAAAGAAACAGGAATTAAAGTCAAAATACAAGTAACTCCTTGGGATCAATATTGGACTATGCTAGAAGCAGGAGCTACAGGTGGAATATTGCCAGATGTATTTTGGATGCACTCAAATCAAGTGGCAAAGTATGCAAAATATGACTTGTTAATGGATTTATCTGACAAGATTGATAGTAGCGAAGCTATCAATCTGTCAAAATTTCCAGAAGAATTGGTAGAACTTTATCAAAATGAAGCTGGAAAGCAAGTAGCAATTCCAAAAGATATTGATACTGTAGCACTCTGGTATAATAAAACAGCTTTTGATGAAATTGGTTTAAGCTATCCAGACGAAACTTGGACATGGGATACCTTTAGAGATGCTGCAAAAAAATTGACAAAAGAAGATGGAAGTCAATACGGAACAGTCATTAATCCAAGCTCCAATCATGAAACTTATTATAATCTTATTTATGATTGGAATGGTGGCATTATTAGTGAAGATAAAAAAACATCTCTTTGGAATGATCCAAATACAATAGAAGCAATGGAATTTGTAGAAGCAATAATTCAAGATGGCTCCATGCCTTCTTATGCTACAATAGCTGAAAATGACTCATTAGCACTATTTGAGTCTGGAAAAGTAGCAATGTGTATGTTTGGCTCTTGGCAATCAGATTTATTTAACAATGAATATGTAAAAGCAAATTGTGATGTAGCTGTCTTGCCTAAAAAAAATGATAAGAGAATTTCTATATACAATGGTTTAGGTTGGGCAGCCTCTGCTGATGGAAAAAATCAAGAGGCATCATGGAAATTACTGGAATATCTAGGAACAGAAAAAGCTCAGAAAAAACAAGCGGATCTTGGTATTACAATGTCTGCCTATGAAGGAGCATCAGAAGGATTTGTAAATAAAAATAAAAATTTTAATCTACAAGCCTATATTGATATGGAAAAAGATATTGTAATTCGTCCCTACTCTGAAGATACTATTGTTTGGGAAAATATGTCACTTGAAACTTTAGTAAAAGCATGGACTGGAAGTACACCTATGGCAGATGTTTGTAAAGAAATTGCTACTAATATGAATAAGGCTTTAGAGAAAGAACAATAGGAGGAGTAATCATGGTAAAAAAACAATCCACTTCTATAATGAAGAAAAGAAAAAATGAAGCATTCTGGGGATGGGTGTTTTTTGCTCCAACTTTAATTGGATTATTAATTCTAAATATTATTCCTATTTTTCAAACCATATATCAAAGTTTCTTTCAAACAGGAGCATTTGGCAAAGGAAATGAATTTGTCGGATTTGACAATTATACTCAATTGTTTTCTGATGTGGAAGTTTGGAGATCTTTGCTAAATACAATACTATATACATTAATGGAAGTTCCAACTTCGATTATAATTGCTTTAATTTTAGCAGTCTTATTGAACCGGAAAATGAAAGGACGATCTTTTTATCGTACAATTTATTTCCTACCTATGGTGGCAGCTCCAGCAGCTGTCGCTATGGTTTGGAGATGGTTATATAATTCCGAATTTGGATTATTAAATCATATATTACAATTTATTGGTTTAAAACCAGTAAACTGGATATCCAATCCAAATATTGCATTAGTATCTGTTGCAATTGTTGGTATATGGTCTGTGATCGGATATAATATGGTTCTTTTCTTAGCAGGCTTACAAGAAATACCAGGAGATTATTATGAGGCGGCCAGCATAGACGGAGCTGGATCAATTAGACAATTTTTTCATATCACCGTACCATTAATCTCTCCAACAATGTTTTTTGTTACGATTACAAGAGTGATAGGCGCAATGCAAGTCTTTGATGTTATTTATATGATGATTGACAATACAAACCCAGCTCTTCCATCAACTCGTTCCTTAGTTTATTTATTCTATGAATATTCTTTCATCGAAGGAAATCGAGGATACGGTTCTACAATTGTAGTTTTATTATTAGCAATTATCATGATCATCACTGTTATCCAGAATAAGGCACAGAAAAAATGGGTGAATTATAACTAGGAGGAAGGAAGCATGAAAACAAGAAAGAAAATAGGAATGATAGGAATCCATACCGTTTTACTCCTTGGTGGTATTATAATGTTAGTTCCATTTATTTGGATGATATTGACTGCTTTTAAATCTCCAACGGAGGCAACTCAAATAGATCCATTTGTAATTTTTCCATCAGAATGGCTAACAGGTGCTTTTTCATCGGTATCTGAAAAAATGAATTTCTTTCGATTATATTTCAATACATTATTAATGATGATTGTACGCATTATTTGTGCTGTTGTAACAGCATCTCTTGCAGGATATGCTTTAGGAAGATTAAATTTTAAAGGAAAAAATATATGTTTTGCTTTGGTTCTCTTTCAGATGATGGTACCTGTTCAAATTTTCATTATACCTCAATATTTAATGATTAGTAAAATAGGAATGCTAAATACAACATTTTCACTTGTCTTTCCCGGAATGGTAACCGCTTTTGGTACCTTTTTACTTCGCCAGTCTTATATAGCATTACCAAGAGAATTAGAAGAAGCAGCCTTATTAGATGGTTGCAATATTCCACAAACATTTTTCTATATTATGGCACCATTAACAAAATCAGGAATGATTGCCCTTGGTATTTTCACAGCTTTATTTGCATATAAAGACTTAATGTGGCCATTAATTGCGAATCCAGATCAAAACTCTATGCCATTATCTTCTGCTCTAGCGAAACTACAAGGACAATTTTCAGCCAATTATCCAGAACTTATGGCTGCTTCCATTTTAGCATGTATTCCAATGGTAATACTTTATATTATATTTCAAAAACAATTTATTGAAGGAATTGCGACATCAGGAGGAAAACTTTAATGTCAATTATATTTAAACAAAATAAAAAATTATTTACAATTCATACAAAAAATTCGACATATCAGATGCATATTAGTAAGTACGGGCATCTCATCCATAATTATTATGGTAGTAAAGTGGAAGACATGGATTTATCTTATTTAATTCGTGGAGTAAATCGTGGATTTTCAGGAACACCATATGAGGCAATCGATGACAGAGGATATTCTTTGGATACCTACCCACAAGAATATTCTACATATGGAATCGGCGATTATCGCTCTAGCTGTCTAACTGTAGAACATATAGATGGAAGTCAAGCAATAGAACTTATTTATGATAGTCATAAGATCTATTCTGGTAAATATCATTTAAATGGACTTCCAGCTATATGGGCCAAAGAAAACGAGGCACAAACCCTAGAAATTACATTAAAAGATAAATATTCCAAAATAAAAGTAATTCTATCTTATGGTGTATTAGAAGAATTAGATGTTATAACAAGAGCTTGTAAAATATATAACGATGGTGAAACTCCTATTTATTTAAACAAAGCCCTTTCTTGTTGTATTGATTTTTGGCAAGATAATATGGAAATGATTTCATTTTATGGTCGCCATGCAATGGAACGAACATTACAAAGAAGAAAAATAGAACATGGGAAACTTTCTGTAGGAAGTGTTCGTGGTACATCAAGCCACCAGCAAAATCCATTTGTTATCCTTTGTGAAACTGGAACAGACGAAGACCATGGAAAATGTTATGGAGCTTCTTTTGTATATAGTGGCAATTTTATTGCAGAAGCCGAAGTGGATCAGATTAATCATACAAGATTTGTAATGGGAATCCATCCAGAAGGATTTCGATATTATATTGAATCAAAAGAAAGTTTTTTAACTCCAGAAGTGATTTTCGTATATAGTGATACAGGAATAGGCGCAATGTCTAATAAAATTCATGATCTTTATCGAAACCATCTCATAAGAAGTAAATTCATCAAGGAAAGAAGACCTGTTCTTTTAAATAACTGGGAAGCAACCGAATTTGATTTTACACAAGAACAGTTAGTGGATATTGCAAAAACGGGAAATGAATTAGGCATAGAACTATTTGTTATGGATGATGGTTGGTTTGGCAAGCGAGATCATGATAAGGCTGGATTAGGTGATTGGTTTCCAAATGACAAAAAATTACCAAACGGCGTCAAAGGACTTGCGGATCAGATCCATAACTTAGGAATGAAATTTGGAATATGGATTGAGCCTGAAATGATCAATGAAGATAGCGACTTATATAGAAACCACCCAGATTGGTGTCTATCTATTCCAAATCGCCAGCCTAATGTAGAAAGAGGACAACTTGTATTAGATATGTCTAGAACAGATGTAAGAGAATATCTTTATGATAGTATATCAAAAATTTTGGATACCGCTCAAGTGGATTATGTAAAATGGGATATGAATCGAAATTTATCCGATATATGGTCTGCTACTCTTCCTAGCAATAGACAAGGAGAGGTAAGCCACCGCTACGTACTGGGAGTATATGAATTAATGGAAAGGTTTGTTTCTAACTATCCTAATATTCTCTGGGAAGGCTGCTCTGGTGGTGGTGGAAGATTTGATGCAGGAATTCTCTATTATATGCCACAAATTTGGTGTAGTGACAATACCGATGCCATTGAGAGAATTTCCATTCAATATGGAACATCTTTTGGATATCCAATTAGTTGCATGGGCGCTCATGTTTCCAATATTCCCAATCAACAAACCGGTCGCACAACCTCTATCAGTACAAGAGCGGAAGTCGCTATGGCTGGAACTTTTGGCTATGAAATGGATTTAAGAACATTGAATGAGGAAGAAAAAGAGATTGTTCGACTACAGATCCAAGAACTTAAAAAATATTATGATGTGATTCAATATGGAGACTATTATCGTTTGACAAATCCATTAGAAAAACAAGAGCTTGCCATTTGGCAATTTGTGGATAAAGATAAAAAGAAATCACTTGTTAGTGTAGTAGCACTTCGTACAAGAGCCAATGCACCATTTTCTAAAGTATGTCTAAAAGGATTAAAAGAAGATGGATTCTATCAAATTGGTGATGGCAAAGAATTATATAGAGGTAGTGCTTTAATGAGAGCAGGATTGAATATCCCTGTATTAAAAGGAGATTACCCAAGTTTACACTTTTATATTCGAGAAGTGGAGTAAAATATAAAAAATAGAAAATCAACATACTAATGAAAATGACGAAGGGTGAAAAGTTTTG
>CASERA010000321.1 GCA_949290175.1 uncultured Ruminococcus sp. | reverse complement strand
CTTGTCTTTTAAAACGATTTTTTCCATTTTGGAATCTCCTTTCTTGCCCTTTTGGGCTATAAATTTGTATTAAAAAAGAGATAGGAATTCTCCCATCTCTAAGTTACATTAAAATTATCAAATTTTGATTTATATCTTTTTATCCAATAACTGAACAATATTTTCTCTTTTTTACACATTCTAACATTATATCGTGAAGATCTCTTTTTTTAACAGGATCCATCTTTTTACCTACAATATATAATATAGAAACATATGGATCCAACGCTTTATTTTTAACATATATCCATTCATCCATAATTCTATAAAACTCTCTTTCAGTATCACAAACCCATACTGCTGTTAATATTTGTTGTAAACTACAAAACAATGAATAAAATCCTGGATCTTTTATATATTCTGGATCTTTATAAGTATTCTCTACAATTTTTCTTATTTCTTCTCCTAATTTATTTATTGTTTTAAGTTCATCTCTTCTTTTTTCATCCACTGACTCAAAATTTGCACACATTAAACTATTTATTAAAGTTCTACTAAATACTGAACTCATTAAAAATGAATATTCTGATGCACATACACTTACTTTCACTGCTGGAACTAACTTTTCATCAAAATCAATTCTTTTTTCATTTAATACCATATGCTTATTTTTATATAAATAATACTCATGAAAAAATGCTTGCTTTTGTGCACGTATCATACCAGCAGATAACGAATTTAAAATTGATACATCATCTACTTTATTAAATTCATCAATTGCAAACTTCTTTTTTATTTCAAAAAAATTTATTTTTTCATCTACTAAAACTAAATCACATTCTCCCCCTCTAACACCTCCTTGCTCTGGATATTGACCATATAATACTTCATATCCCTTTTTACTCATTTCTTCAAGTAAAATCTGTTCCACATACTTACCTTGTTCTCTATCTAATCTTTGATAGTTTTCTTTTATCATATCATAGGCTGCTAAATAAAATCCAAATCCACAAAAATGTTGATCAAAAAAGATATATTTTTTTACTCCCATACGAATAATTGGTCTTGTATATAAATTTATATTGCTTTCCAACGAAGTATATTCTGAATTTACTTGATTTTTATCTAAAGCTATATCTTCTAAAATTTTATATATTCTACCTTTGGATATTTTTGTACTCTTATTAATATTCTCAACCTGTACATAAGCGCTAAGCGATTCTTGATTCAAAAGATACTCTGCTATTCTATAATAATCTTTATACGTATATTCTTTTTTTGCATATTCATCAAACCATGGCTTAATTAATTTATCTAAACATATTAAAATAAACCGTGCACTATATTGTGCTGGAAGGCACATTTTATCAAATATCATCTCATTTTTCAAATAATACGGAAAATTATACACATTAAGAAATGCATACTCTATCGATGACTCTCCCTGAATATTTAATATATCTAACCAAGCTTCTGCTATTTGAAAAATCTCAGACAATATCTGTTTTTTATCTTCATTACCAATTTGCCTAATTCCATTATGTAAATGTCTAACAGATAAATTAATCAAAAGATTTAATGGATAATTTCTTGTACTATCATCTATCGTTCTTGAAATCATATAACGATCAATTAATGCTACATAATTCTTCCCTACATGTTCTTTAAGGACTTTTTTTAAAACTAGCATTCCACCAATAGTCCTTATTTTTTTATTCATCATATCAAATAATTTTGTTTCTAGTGAGTCATCATATTCAATTTCTCCAATTTTTATTGTAATATCACATCCCTTTTTTTTCAAATAATTTGCAGCCCTTCCTATTCTCTCATATGATGTATTTTTGCATAAAATTTTTGTTTTATCACAATATCTATTGTATAAATATAATAATTCTTTTATTATTTCTTTTTCTGCCTTAAAATAATATATATTTCCGAGTATTGAATGTAACTTTTCTACCATATTTTGTTTTTTTACATTATCTTTTTTATGAATATAATTTTCTAAAAAATAATGTTTAGCCAATCGTACAAAAATATGACTACTAAATATTTCCCCAGATTTTTCCATATTATAGAGTTCTATATTTGATTTCTTCTCTGCTGCATCTTCATTCTTTTTTATATAATAAGCCAATTGTTCACATTCTATTATGAACTTTTCATTATTATTCTCTTCATTATTTATATCCCAATCCTCAAATTCATCTATTGTATCCATTAATAATTCCCAAGTAAGCATATTTTCAAAATTCTTCATTTCTAAACACCTGTACAAAAATGCACTTTTCTCCTCCTGATATCATTTCTTATTAATATATTATACTAGATCCATAAAAATTTTACAAATATATCCACTTAAACTATTTCAGAATTGGATTAATGAAAATATACTGTAAATAGTTATTTAGCAATCGGATAGCAAAAACTTCCCCATCCATGAGCTCCAATTAAACTACTGTTTATATTATTAAAAAATATGGCAGTGTCATCGATTCTTCCCCATATAATAGGTTTGCTATCTCCACCGGCTGCATGCAGCGTAAAATTAACTCTTCCTACTGGTTTTG
>CASERA010000320.1 GCA_949290175.1 uncultured Ruminococcus sp. | reverse complement strand
TGTTATTATGTATGTTTTTAATATGTTTCACCTTATTTTTTTGTTATTTTTTACATCTTTTTCTTATAAACTTCCACCTATAAAAAAAGCGCCCGTACTCCGGACGCTTCCCCCTTCCTGATTATCAATTCTTCCTTTCCCTCATCTTCTTATTCTGATACTCTGACGGAGTCATCCCCGTCATCTTCTTGAAAGTACGAGAAAAATAGATCATATCTTTATACCCCACTTCTTCAGCTACTTCATATATCTTCTTCCTGCAGTCACGTAGAAGGTGCATAGACTCCCGGATACGATATCTTGTAATAAATGCCTTTAAGCTGTACCCTGTTTCGTTCTTGAACAGATGGCTCAAATGTCCATCGCTAATCTGTAAAAATTCTGAAACAGAGCCTACTCCCAGTTCTGAATCTCCATAGTGCCTGTCAATGTATTTTAAAGTTTCCCTCACATATTTCCCCATGCTGTCTGAATCAAGGCTTTTCAGCACTTTCGCCTCGTCTTCATCTCCTTCATCTGCAATGATATTCAGACGCTTCTGCACTTTTCTCACTGCCTCTTCCAGCTCTCCGTCCTCAAACGGTTTTAGAAGGTAGTCAAAAGCATATAACTTCAATGCCTCCTGAGCATAGGAAAAATCATTATATGCAGTCAAAAAGATAACCGGAGTTTCCACCCCTTCTTCCCGTAGTGCCCTAAGCATCTCTATGCCATCCATCACAGGCATACGGATATCACTGACAATCAGATCCGGATATACCTTGCGGGCAATGTCCAGTCCTTCTCTTCCATTTGCAGCCTCTGCCACTACCTCACATCCCACAGACGCCCAGTCAACTCCACGGGCAATTCCCCGCCTTACAAATACCTCATCATCTACTACTAACACTTTCATCATATCTTACTTCCCCACTGCTTAGTGGCAGGCTCAACAGGATAACTGAGCCCCCACTTTCCGGCCTTTGCGCCCTTACACCATACATGGTTCCATAATGAAGACGGAGAATGGCATCCACATTCCACAAGCCAATGTGTTCACTTCTCCGCTCATATTTGTGCTCATTGAGCTTTCGCATCACATTCTCAGAGATTCCGCATCCATCGTCTTGTACTGTGATCTCTAAGCTGCCCTCATTCTCCCTTGCAGTTATGACGATAGTTCCCTCTTCACATTCTTTCAGTCCATGAATGATCGCATTCTCTACAATCGGCTGGATCATCAGTTTCGGAATCAGACAATGCCAAAACCTGTCCGGTATGTCATACACAACGTGGAATTTTCCCTCAAATCTTATCTGCTGGATAAGAACATAAGACTCTACAAGACGTATTTCCTTCTGCAATGGGATAAATGTTTCGCTGGATATACTCGTCCTTAAAATTTTTGCCAGTTTTGTCGCCATGAGTGCTACCTCCTGCACCCCATTTTCCTTGGCAATCCACTTCATCGTATCCAGTGTATTGTATAAGAAATGAGGATTCAGCTGCGCCTGCATCATAGCAATCTGCACTTCATTCAGCTCTTTTTGCTGCCTTACCTGCTGCTCCATATACTTCTTCAGGTCATCTGTCATAATGTTAAATGTTTCCGCCAGCTGTCCAAACTCATCTTCGCGCTCTAATTCAACCCGTGTATCCAGATTTCCTTTTTTCACCTTTTGCATCGCCTGATCTAAAGTAAGGATCGGCTGGGACAGATGGCGGCTTAGCCTGACAGCTACAAGTATACAGATCATCAGGTTCAAACAGATGATCAGTACGAGGAGCTTGTACATCGAGCTCAGCGTATCTTCCGCAAACAGTGTAGGACAGACAAGCACACTGGCAAAGCCTTTCCCCCCTATATCCGAAACATAGATTTCATACCCATTGTACACAGACTGTACATCTTCTCCTAAAAACTTCCGCTCGCGAAGTACGGTACTGATCTGCTCTGTCGACGCGCTCCCTGCACTGTAAATGTTCTCCCAGAACCTGTTCAGTATACATACCCCGTCCTGCCCCCGGTATGTGCCGCTTAACATCTCCTGGAAATTACTCTTATCCATGTTGATTACGACAAACCCGACTGCACGCCCTGTCTTATCCGTGATCTGTTTCGCCGCCTGAAACAAGATCTTCGTCTTACCCCCGGACAGGTCACTCTTCCCGACGACAAGCTCATTTGGCGAAGAAACCGCCATCTTAAGTATCCCATAATGCGTGGAGAGTGTCTCCCACTTTGTCCCTGTACCGGTCGAATAATAGCATGCCCCATCTGTGCCATAGAGGTCAAACCTCGCCATTCCTCTTAGACTGACTGTCTTATCATACAGCATCTTATATACTTCCGGAGAAATATCTTTGCCTGACTTCCATTCATCTTCCAGACCTTTCAACTCTACTATCAGACTGTCTGATACTTTTTCAAACTCCCTCCATGTACCTGTGATCCTTTCACTAATCGCCGCCGCCTGCTGCATATTATTTTTCCGGTAATCATAACTTAACTTTGTGCGGATCATCTGAATCCAGAATATACTACTTAGACAAAATGGTATAACCGACACCATGAGAAAGCAAATATATAATTCTTTCCTAAATGACTGTGTCCTCCTCACTTGCCATCCCCCTGATAACCTGTAAGCTCATCCCACTTCCGGCATATCCCTTCCTGATTCTCACCTGCCCAATCCAGGTCAAATTCAATCATAAGAACCTCCTTTTCATCCTCTTCTTTTAGTTCTTCTTCCTGAAGATCCTTCCTCACCGAGCGCCTGTAAAATCTATCCACTGCCAGATGCTGTATATCCTCTGATACTGTAAAATCAATAAAACGCTTTGCATTCTCCTTATGCTTCGCCCCTTTTACAAGGGCGCATCCGTCGGGCACTGCACTTGTCCCATCCTTCGGGTATATAACGCTTAAATCTTCTCCATTTGCAATCTTCTTTTTTGCTGACTCCTCTATCGTAATCCCGACCAGCCTTTTTCCAGTGCTCACTTCGTCAAGAACCTCTCCCGAACCATCCGAGATATTTCCATCAAGAATAGAGGTAAACTCTTCTAAGGGTTCTTCTCCTCTACCGAGCAC
>CASERA010000319.1 GCA_949290175.1 uncultured Ruminococcus sp. | reverse complement strand
TAGCCACTGGCATTTAAAGCATCAGCTTTTGCTTTTGCACGTTCCAGGTTTCTAGCTGCCATGTAGACACGGGCTCCTTCCTTAGCACATGCTTCTACAATAGCTGCACCGATTCCTCTGGTAGATGCGGTAACAATGACAACTTTATTTTCTAATCTCATAGAAATTCCTCCTTCGGTAAATTATGTGCTTATTATATACATAATCAAAACAAATATAAATAGGAATTTTTACTGTTTTATATCAGGTATTAAATTGTTTTTTTGTTATAAATTGTAATTTGTGGAGTTACAGTTATTGAAACACTACTAATTTACTACTGCGGATTGAGCTTTGATATGTGGGATAGTCCTAGATATGCGGAGATATGGCACAGCACATCAGTATTGAAAATTGAATAACACATAGATTATGGTTATCGACCAGAACGGAAAAATTTACAAATATACCCTATGGCTACAGAAAAAGAGCTTGCCTATTATGTGGCAAATAGCGCCCTTGAACCGATAAATGGGGATTATCTCTATTCCGAGCGTGTCAATCCGGTGTTTACAAAGGACGGGGACAATGTGAAAGTCAAGGTTGCTGTAAAATTCATTAACAACCAGTCAAAGGTAACTTTATTACAAAAAAGACAAGGATTTGATAATGAATGCTTTAATGAAAATTAGATTATGATAAGACAAATACAGAGAGGAGTTATGCTATGAGTAGTGTTTTGATTATAGATGATGATAAAGAACTATGCACTTTAATGAAAAAATGTATAGAGCAAGAAAATCTATCTGTCATGATTGCACATGGTGGTATAGAGGGATTGCGTTTTATAGACGAAAATAAAAATGATAATTCATTTTCACTTGTAATCTTAGATGTAATGATGCCAGATATAAATGGGTTTCAAGTGCTAAAAAAATTAGAGAAATTTCCAATATCCCCGTTCTTATGCTGACGGCAAAAAGTAATGAGGACGATAAGGTTTCTGGATTGCGTTTAGGAGCGGATGATTATTTGACAAAGCCTTTTAGTATCAAGGAACTTATGGCTCGTGTTAATTCTCTTATCCGTCGTTACACTACTTTAAATCCTACTTTTACAGAAGATGAAGATTGTATGCTGTTAAAAGGTATGATAATTGATAAAGTTAATCGTAATGTCCTAGTCAACAATGTTTCTGTTGAACTTACAAGCAAGGAATTTGATTTGCTTACATTTCTCGCCTCTAACAAGGGACGAATATTTACCAAAAAGCAAATTTATACACAAGTATGGAAAGACGAATATGCCTTTGATGATAGCAATATTATGTCATTTATCAGTAAACTAAGAAAAAAGATTGAAACAGACCCAGAACACCCCTTTTATATTTTAACTATTCGAGGTGTAGGCTATCGCTTTAACAAGGAGGCTTGATTATGAATACCTGTCTTCTTGTTGCCTTTGTTCTAGCACTTATAATTGCTTGTCTTGTTTATAAACTTTACCATATTAACAAACAAATTTCTTTTATCAAAGAAGTGCTTGTTGATATAAAAGCTGGTAATCTTAATAGACGTATTCTGGTACAAGAAAATGATATAACAAAGCAGATTTGTTATGATATAAACCAAATAGCAATCAATAGTCAATCCCAGCTTATTCATCAGAAACAATCACAGCAAGCATATAAACGACTAATGACAAGTCTTTCACATGATGTAAAAACTCCTCTTGCTTCTTTAGTCGGGTATTTAGAAGCTGTCGAAAGTCAAATTGTAACTGGCGAGGAAAAAGATGAATATATTCATGTTGCGTCTGAAAAGGCGCAACACCTTAAACACTTTGTAGAACACCTATTTGAATGGGTAAAATTAGACTCTGGAGAGCAGGTTTTCCATTTTGAAATTTTAGATTTGAATGAATTATCCCGTCATATCATGGCTGATTGGATTTTGATATTGGAAAATAGTTATTTTGAATATGACATTGATATACCAGAAGAAGAATATCAAGTGCGAATTGATATAAACGCATACACTCGTATTATCAATAATCTATTACAAAATATTATTGTTCACAGTGAGGGAAGCAAAATGATGTTGCGAGTTATGAAAGATCAGCAACGAATTAAAGT
>CASERA010000318.1 GCA_949290175.1 uncultured Ruminococcus sp. | reverse complement strand
CTTATGGTGTGGGAAATGCGCCATGATGGAAGATGTACTAGATGAAATTGCGGTGGAATATGCTGGACGTTTGAAAGTCTGCCAGATTGAAATAGAAGAATCTGAGGTATTGGCTGCAGAATTTGAAGTAGATGTTGTGCCGATGTTTGTTGTATTCAAAGAAGGAAAACCGACGGCAGCGGCCAGCGGTGTACTTGCGAAAGAAGTGCTGATGGATATGATAGAAGAGTAGGAAGTGCGGAATGTCTGATTGGTCGGACATTCCGCATTTCATTTTGTAAATCAGCTCTGTTTATTGGGTGTCATGTAATGGAGGATAGAAAAAATATACCAGAAATTCAGGAAAAAGCGAATCAGCGGGAGTTATGCTCTTTACTTTATATGACTAATTTGATATTATAGTCATATAAATGCGGTTTGTTCCTATGCTCGTAATACGAATTTTAATATGGTTCATCAATATGTGCTATATTTTTTTGACACAAAAATGACCAAATATATATATTGGTCATTTAGTGGTGGGATACATCCAGGAATAACGGTACTTTTTAAAGTTGACACATTGTACCCCTCTTATCATACTTGTTAGCTTAAAGTAAATGGGGCCGCATAAAAACAAGCACTGGATGGAGGTGAATACATTGAAGCTATATGACTGTCTGTCGATGTGCTCTACTGCTTTGCATGGAAATTTCAGCAATAAACAGAGACCAATCTTTACAAAGTAAAAGGAGGAAAAGCAATGAAAATAAGAAAACGCAGTGTCTCGTTGTTGCTCGCTTTTGTTATGATGTTTAGCATTTTTTCCAGCGGGATAACCGCCTATGCTGCTGAAGATCACAGCAATAGTGTGTCAACAGAAGATGTGGCTTCTGATAGCGAGGCTTACGACCCTGCTGTTGCTGCAGAAAACGAGCCAACAGAAACAACTGATTTTTCAGAGGCTGATGCCGATGAAACTATGTCTGACACGGAAATTACATCAACGCCCAGCGAGCCGGTTTCAACAGAGGAACCCACAGAATCCGGAGAACAGACCATGGAAACCCATTCTCTCCAGTGGATCTCTGGAAGTACTTCCACCGTAATAGAGGGAAGCAAACTTACGATTACGCCGGACAAGAACGGGTACAATACTTCCAGTGTGACAGCGCAATTGAACTTTTCTTTCGGCGGCGAAAGGAACATGCCTGCCGGCGCTATTACCATTCGCCTGCCCCGGCATATCTTTTATGATCGAGAAGGTTCTCCTGTGGGGACCGTGGAGATCCCGCTGGCAAAGGCCCCGCTGCTGAGGGTGTGACAGGGTTTCATTATTCCTTTGATGAGGAAACGGATGAAATTATTTTCAAGAACTTTACTGAGATTCCTGCATCTTACTTCTTTAATTGCCAAGTTGCATATAAATTTACCCCTTACAACATTAAGGACGGATATGCAAACAACAACATTGAGGCAACTTTCGAAGTTAAGATGCCTGATGAGACAGAAACTATAAAGAATAGCTCGGAGCCGCTTACCGTACAGGTGGAAACCGTAGTACCGAAACCTTCCGCATCTAAAAATGTTGAAACAAAATATGAGAAGTGGCAGACTGAATGGGGCGAGAAACCATCTGATTCTGAGGATTATTTTTATGTAATCTGGCGCTTATATACTTATATTGGATCAGCTGGAACACAGCCATATAATATAACTTTTGAAGAAAATCCAGATGCGATTGGTGAGATTATTGGCTGGTACAAAGGCTCTAGTTCCAGCAGCAATTTTATTGCTGGGGATAAAACCGCACTGGATCAATATGTGTTCTATGCGGAACGGGAAACTTCCACCTCATCGTCCAATATATCCAGGTATGATTATGTCGTAGTAAAATATCCAAGAGAAGCGGTAGCTGCACAGGATCATAAAGTGACCAATGCATACACAGCTGTAGTGACTGGCATGGACGGCGATCAAAAGAAAGACTCAAGCCAGGCTTCTTACACCTATACAAAGGTGGACTTTGAGTATCAAGGGGATATACTGTCTGTACGCAAATCAAATAGCAGCACAAGATATGGTGGCATTAACGAGCTGGAATCAGGGCTGGATACCGACACAAATTCTCCGTTTTATCTTTATGTTTCCAATCGTGGCTATGGATTGACCAATGAAGGAACAGCGCCCTATACCACTTATTTGGAGGATAAGCAGTTATATATACAGAATGAGAGATTGACACCAGAAGACTATTCCTTTACGAAGTTTTATCTTAGCTCTTTTGATGAATATGGGTATACAATAGACGATGAAAAAGGATATGTCCGGGACCTCAACAAAGATTATGCAAGTTACCAGCCTGTCGAAGTCTACGTTCGTACAGAGAACAATCAGGATTGGGCAAAATTGGGAACAATCCAGAAAGACAGTTCGTCTTCCTATCGTTGGACCGGTCTCGACGGAAGCAGCACACAGCACAGCTACTCCTACCCGGTTATTTTGCCAGCTGGAACATGGGATATTTCATTTCGACATACGGGGACACAATATGAAGTATATTATAGTGTATACCTCTATACGCAGCTGCATCCTTCCGAGCATATTTTAGGCTTGCTGAAAGACCAAAGCAGCATTACATGTTACAACATCTGTAGTGGATACGCCACTGATGCACAAGGTATAATTCGGTCTGGGGGAACGCCTCCCTCCGTTTCTACAACGATTAAAAATGAGGTTACCCAAGCCGATATGGAAGAATACGGACAGATTATTGCTCACGATTATATTTATGCATATTTTACTAGATGGAGTTCGTCCGGTAGCGTTGATAAAAGCGCAAGCTCTCCAGTTTCTGATCCAATCAAAGGGCAGGAATCCGTTCGTTATACGCTGCAGCAATATGATTATCTGTATTTGAACAATTCCTCTCAAAAGCAGGCGGTGATTGATTCTGGAGTTATAGCGGAGCATCGGGACGGGATATTCTACGACCTCCTGCCTGCTGGAACCTCTGTGGATGTAAACAGTGCGTACCTGCACACGACATCGACCCCAACAGCTGGAGGAGCAGAATCTACGGCGCTTGAGGAGTGTTCTCGCGTACAAGTATCCGTACGGGATGCCGATGTTGAAATTCATAAAAACTCTGACCCTGAAAGTGGAAAAGAAAATGCCCCTGCATTAGTCGAGGTAGAAGGAACTATTGATTATGCCATAGAAGTAACCAACAAAGAAACCGCGGAGACAATTCAAAATGTTGTCATCGAGGATGAGATTCCCGCAGGTCTGACCAGCAATACGGAGAACATTCAATGCTATTTTGGGGATGCAGCGTCCAAAGCGGAGCTGGTTTCTGCCAGCACGAGAGTTAGTCTGAACGCAGATGGCCAAAAGCTTACCTTCACAGTCGATAAACTGGCTGGTGGAGAAACCGTACATCTTTTGATTCCAACATGCGTTCACCAGACAGCTGCAGCAGGAATGGTCTTTGAAAATACCGCGAAAATCACTGGATTCAATAATAAAAAGAAGACCATCGAGAGCGAAACAACTTGGCACAAAACAGACCCTGAAACAGTGGATATTACCGTGAACAAGATGTGGGAAGATCGCGATGACGCCTATCATACACGCCCAGAGGATGTTGAAGTACAACTCTATGCCGATGGGGTGGCGGTTGACGGAAAAACAGCAAAGTTAAACGCTGCAAACAACTGGAGCTATCAGTTTACCGATCTGACAAAGTATCAAAACGACGGCGCTACCGAAATTCGGTATACCATTAAGGAAACCACTATTCTGGGCGACTATGATGCAACCTATAGTGCCGATGCCAGGACAGTGACAAACACTTTGAAAACCAGCAGCGGAAATGTAGGAACTAACCTAAAGGTGGTGAAATACCGCAGCGGAACTATGGTTCCGGTGGCTGGCGCGGTATTCCATCTGAAAGATGACCAGGACGAAATTGTCCATACGGCCACAACGGATGCGGAAGGAATCGCGACCTTTGTGATTACGCCGCCATCCGATGCAGATACCTACGAATTGACCCTTGTAGAAGCGAGTGCTCCTGCTGGGTATACAGCAACCACAGATACATGGCGCGTGAAGTTTACAAGGGGAGGTACGTCAACGACGACATGGAATCCAGAGCAAAAGGTGCTGGAAACCATTTGGACTTGGACAACCGAAGTCTTCCAGGGAGAAACATCTAGTGCGGAATACCAAGATGGGGCGCTCACGGTGTATAACGACTACGATGCATCAGGTCAATTGCAGCTTACAGCGAGCAAGCAGCTGATAGGACGAGCGTTAGCTGACGGAGAGTTTAGTTTCGTTGTTGAAGACGAAAAGCATCAGCAGGTGGCCAAAGGAACCAGTAATGCTGACGGTACGATTTCTTTTTTGGTAATTGAGTATGATATGACAGATGTTGGAAATCATATCTACACAATTTCGGAGGTCAGGGGAAATCTCTCCCATGTGACCTATGATAACACAGCGTTTATCATCCCCGTTGATGTGACTGATAATGGGGACGGTACACTGACAGCTACACCACATTATCCAGAAGGTGGAATTACCTTCCGGAACACTTATTCTCCTCCGGGCAGCAGCAGACACATCCCAGCTTCAGCAACAGTAAAGATTTCTGCTCAGAAGACATTGGATGGTATTGCTCCGGAAGGCAGTCAGTTCACCTTTGTCCTCAGAGATGCAAGCGGAAAAGAGATTCAGTCTGTAACCAACAATGGAGGTAACATTACATTTGAACCATTGGAGTATTCAACAGCGGGGACTTATACCTATACACTTGTTGAGCAGATCGGCTTGGACAGCGGTATTCGATATGATGCGTCCGTTTATACTGTTACCGTTCAGGTGGTAAAAGCTACTAATTATAAGACGACCGTAAGTTATAAGCTTAACGGACAAGCGTATACTGGCATACCTGTTTTCAGGAATACGACCAATGATACCGAAAAACGGCACATTCAAGTGTCGGTCAATAAGGTTTGGAATGACAACGGTGCTGGTGAACGGCCTGCTTCCGTTACCGTTCAACTTTATAAAAACGGTGCGGCATATGGTGATTCGGTCGAATTGAGTGCAACAAATGATTGGTGCTATACATGGGACAATCTTGACGAAACCGCAACCTGGACGGTAGACGAGATCCATGTTCCAGAGGGGTATGAAAAGAGCGTTACACATCAAGGGAACAGTTGGACAATTACCAATAGTACTTCGTCTGACCATCCCACAACGCCAAACAAACCTACCGAGCCGGGCAAGCCGAACCAGTCAGACAAACCTACCGAGCCGGACAAGGCAAACCAGCCAGACAAACCGAACACATCTGATCGTGTTCCACAAACAGGAGATAATTCGGATTTTGATATCTGGATGATGATCCTCCTGTCTTCACTGGCTGGCATCGTACTCCTATTTTGTTTTGAAATCCGCCACCACAAACAACAGAAAAACCGTTAAATCGGTGGATTAAAAGACCATGGCTAAAGAGGAACGGATGATGCATTATCGCACCCGTTCCTTTCTTG
>CASERA010000317.1 GCA_949290175.1 uncultured Ruminococcus sp. | reverse complement strand
CCTATAAAGAAAATAAGAAAAAAGAGGAATGATAAATGCTTCAGATTCAACATATTTGTAAAGAATACAGGACAGGTACGCTGGTACAGAAAGCCCTGGACGACGTGAGCCTGAATCTTCGGGACAACGAGTTTGTTGCGATTCTTGGCCCCAGCGGCTCGGGGAAGACCACACTTCTGAATATTATCGGAGGTCTGGACCGGTATGACAGCGGAGACCTTATCATCAACGGAATTTCTACAAAAAAATATAAAGACAGAGACTGGGATTCTTACCGGAATCATACTATTGGTTTTGTATTCCAGAGCTACAACCTGATCCCTCACCAGACCGTTCTTTCCAATGTGGAACTGGCACTGACGATTTCTGGTATCGGAAAGGCAGAACGGCGGCAAAGAGCCATTAAGGCTCTGGAAGAGGTAGGGCTTGGCAATCAACTGCATAAGAAACCCAACCAGATGTCCGGAGGACAGATGCAGAGGGTGGCAATAGCACGCGCTCTGGTCAATGATCCGGATATCCTTCTGGCAGACGAACCTACTGGGGCTCTGGACAGCGACACCAGCATTCAGGTCATGAACCTGTTAAGAGAAGTGGCGAAAGACCGTCTGGTTGTGATGGTCACACATAATCCGGAGCTGGCGGAACAGTATGCTACTCGTATCGTGAACCTACGGGACGGCAAGATCCGCTCCGATACAGATTCATTTGAGTTAAAAGAGGGGACACTGGATGAGCCACAGCACAAAAACATGGGGAAGTCCTCCATGTCTTTCCTGACAGCACTGTCCCTGAGCTTTAATAACCTTAAGACGAAGAAGGCAAGGACACTTCTGACTTCTTTCGCCGGTTCTATCGGGATTATAGGAATCGCACTAATCCTGGCCTTGTCTGCTGGTGTGAACACATATATTCAGACAGTGGAAGAAGAGACACTGTCCGAGTATCCCCTGCAGATTAGGAGTACGGGATTGAACTTCTCATCCATGATAGCGGATCAAAGTGGAAAAGGAAGCAGTAATGAGGAGCAGGGAGAGGTTAATGTCATTCAGATGGTCTCCGATATGTTCTCTACTATGGATTCCAATGACCTGAAATCTCTGAAACAGTATCTGGATAGCGGGGACAGCGGGATGGAACAGTATACGAACGCAATTGAGTACTCCTATAACGTGGCTCCACAAATTTACCGGCAGGATGAAGAAGGAATCCGACAGGTTAATCCGGACAAATCTTTTGACGCATTGGGATTCGGCTCGTCTTCAGGTTCCAACAGCCTGATGTCCGCTATGATGAGTACGGATGTGTTCTACCAGATGCCGGAGAATTCCGGATTATACCAAAGCCAGTATGATGTGAAAGCAGGCCACTGGCCGGAAAACTATAATGAGTGTGTGGTAGTTCTGACTTCCGGAGGGAGCATCAGCGATTTCATGCTGTATACACTAGGGCTGCGGGATTCAACGGAGTTAGATGATATGATTCGGCAGTTTATTGATGAAGAACAAGTGGAACCTCCTTTTGATGTGGGTTCCTATTCTTATGATGATATTCTGGGCATTACATTTAAGCTAGTGAATGCATCAGACTGTTATCAGTACGACAGCCAGTATCAGGTATGGCGGGATAAGTCCGATGATGATACATATATGGAAAATCTAGTCCAGAACGGGGAAGAGCTCAAGGTTGTAGGTATTGTTCAGCCGTCAGAAGATGCCAATGGTTTGCTTTTAAATGCCGGAATCGGCTATCCGGCATCGCTGACAAAGCATGTGGCAAAACAGGCGGCAAACAGTGAGATTGTCCAGAAACAGCTGGCAGATAAAAATATCAATGTATTTACAAATGAACCTTTCGGTGAGCAGAGCAGCCAGAACGATTTTGATATGGACTCCCTGTTTTCCATCGATGCGGAGAAACTTCAGAGCGCATTTGGATTTAACGCAAATAATCTGACAGAAGGACTTGATGGCGCATTTAACCTGTCGAATATTCAAGGTTCTGACGGGAGAATGATGGATCTGTCGGATATGATCGACCTGAGCAATATCCAGATAAATCTGCCGGAGATGCCTCCTCTGAGCATGGATGACATGATGGACAGTATCAAAATCACGGCTTCCACAGATGATGTGGAACAGCTGGTATCCGGTCTGCTGGATGGATATCAGGAGTATGCTGCGCAGAATCCCCAGATGGATTATTTCAAATTGGGAGATTATTTCCAGAATTACCTTCAGACACCGGAAGCACAGCAGATTCTGTCGGATAACATCAGGGATATTATCCAGGCAGACAATGATTTTAATGTTTCCATTGATAATTTGGAGCAGTTGGTGTGGGATGTTATGTCCGGCTATCTGGAATATGCTGCAGCAAAAGGCTATACGGATCCTGACCAATTCGATGAGTACTTGTTGGAGTATCTTCAGACGGACGAAGCGCAGGCAATCTTAAACCAATGGGCTTCAAATATATTTGGTAATATGGGAAATATATCAATCACCCAGGATCAACTTAACAAACTGGCTTCTGATATCGTAGCAGGATATCAGACTTATGCTGCGTCCAACGGTCTGCCGGATCCGAGTAAAATGGGGGAAAGCTTTCTCGCTTATCTTGGAACTGACGATGCGAAGCAGAAGCTTTCGTCCGGCGTCGTGAATATGGTAGATACAGGAAATCTGGAGAAACAGATTTCTGGCTCTATCCAGAGTTATATGGGACAGATGATATCCTCATTTTCAGACGGCATGAAGGAAAATCTGGAGACCCAGATCACTACTGCTATGACACAGGTTATGAGTCAGATCAGTGCCGGGATGGAAGCTGCTATGGAGAAAGCCATGACACAGATTGGAAAGAATATGGAAGATGCTCTCAGTATTGACCCAGACGCATTTGCCGGGGCATTTACCATGAACATGGATGGGGATGAACTGGCTGAACTTATGATGTCTCTGAGCTCTACGGAGAATGCAACGTACGAGAACAATCTGAGAACGCTGGGTTATGTGGATTTTGATACGCCGAGCGGCATCGATATCTACCCCATTGATTTCGAGAGTAAGGGACATGTGGTGGAGATTCTGGATAACTATAACAGCCGTATGGAAGCAGAAGGAAATGATGAGCAGGTAATCACCTATACAGATATGGTGGGAACGCTCATGTCCTCTGTTACGGATATCGTAGATATCATCAGTTACGTGCTGATTGCGTTCGTAGCAATCTCACTGATTGTATCCTCTATTATGATCGGAGTCATCACCTATATCAGTGTGCTGGAGAGGAAGAAGGAAATCGGGATCCTGCGTGCGATCGGTGCATCGAAAGGAAATATTTCTCAGGTGTTTAACGCGGAGACATTTATCATCGGGTTGTGTGCAGGCCTGATTGGCATCGGCATAACCCTGATTCTTCTAATTCCGGGCAATGCGCTGATTCACCATCTGGCAGGAACTAATGATGTGAGTGCGGTACTGCCGGTGGTTCCAGCTGTGGTACTGATTCTGTTGAGCGTGATTCTGACATTGCTCGGAGGGATTATACCGTCGAGGAAAGCGGCAAAGAGCGATCCGGTGACAGCATTGCGGACAGAATAATTAGAATTGCAAAGATGTGCAAAGATGTCGTTCGGAAACCAACTGGCGGACGGCTGATTATAGTTTAGTGTATCAAAATGCTGGCATCAAAATACAGGATGCCAGCATTTATTGTTTTACATCGTGAGCGCTCAATAAAGTTACGGGTCAGAAGTCTTCAACTTTTGTGAGATACTTCAGATACTTGGAGTAATTCACTTCATATCCAGTTCTTGGATTCACAAAAGCTGTAATTCTGTACTTCTTCTCTGGCAGCTTTTGTTGTACCTGTAAAGTCTTATATTTGAGGAATTGAATCAAATGAATATAACTTCAAGTAATCAATACTGTCTGGATTTTATCACATAGTGCCGCGCCAGTGGTTTGGCTGGCTGCCAGTGGTGCATTTAAAATGGAATTGCTGTCAGTACATTTTATTATCATGCAAGAATCCTGCGCAAAAAAGCCTGTGCCATTCCTGAGGCAGTCTCCATAGTGGTTCAGGAGCAGGAAATTGTTTCAATTCCCTTTTTTAAAGAAGAACGTATTCTTTCCTAATTAAATCGCTCTTATACATCGGCTGTTTGTCTGGAAATGCAGGGCATCCGCATCGAAATCCAGGCTCAGGCTGGGGTTGAAGTTATCCAAAATACCCTGCTCGCCCTGCGTGAGATTTGTTAGGCGGTCTGCCTGGTGCGACAAAGTTTTCCTTGTGACCGGCACACGGATATACGTAAGAGTATTGATGAATTAATAGCAATTATCTGGGATACCTATGAAATGGCTCCCTATAGCAATTCCCTGTTCCTCTTCTGTGGGAGACGCTGTGACAGAATAAAAGCGCTGTCTACTTCCGAAGCATCTGAAACAGTGGAGGTATTTCAAAACAACTCTTGTTCTTATTAAACATCTCTTTGATGCTGGATTCTGGTTTACGACAAAAATTTCAAAACAACTCTTGTTCTTATTAAACTCTCCGCCCCCACCCCCAGGAAAGTAAATATCTTTATTTCAAAACAACTCTTGTTCTTATTAAACAAGGATTGCAGTTTATTGCAACAAGGACAACAGAATTTCAAAACAACTCTTGTTCTTATTAAACTGCATCTAGTTTCTTAACCATGCCACGTT
>CASERA010000316.1 GCA_949290175.1 uncultured Ruminococcus sp. | reverse complement strand
GGGGGAAGAAATACGGATATCAAAAATAGGAAGCAAAAGAAATATAAATTTAATCCAGGTGGCGGCGTTGGAAAAGTCACATGCTCCATTTGAATGGACGGTGTTATTTCAAAATTCAGAGAATCCGAAAGGGAGTATGTGGATGAAAATGGATAGAGAAAAGAAAGAAATTCCCAAATGGGTAAGAGTAAATCCGGAAAAAATTCTGCTGCTGGAAGAATAGGAGTGTGGTATGATGTTTCATCCAATCGTAAAGATTAAGATATGTAATGATAATTTAGTGTTTGGTCCGGGACTTATTACACTTTTGGAATATATTCAAAAGACGGAATCTATGAAAGAAGCATGTGCCGAAATGAAAATGTCTTACAGCAAAGGATGGAAAATTATGAACAGGGCAGAAAAAGAACTGGGATATGAACTTCTGGAGCGCAGGCACGGCGGAAAAAGCGGTGGTAAATGTGGGGTTACTCCAAAAGGTTTGTCTTTGATAGAAAGATATCGTAAAATGGAAAAAGAGTGCCTGAAAAATGTACAGGAAAATTTTGAAAAATATTTTCCGGAATATCAAGCCGAACAGTAGCTTTTAAATCTGTCCGGGCGTATAATAAAAACAATCCATCATTGTAAGTGGTGTGATTTTGATAGAAAAATACACAGAATGGAGGGATTGGTTATGTGGACACGCGAAGAACTTAAAATAGGAGGAAAACAGGCATTTTATAAGAATTATTGGATGTCGGTCGCAGTAGGATTGCTACTGCTTCTTATAAGCTCAGAAGATTTCTGGGAGATTCGTAAGGTTTTGGATTCTCAGGATGACAGCGTGATTTCTTCGGGGTGGGGGATATTTACCGTTATAGGAATTTTTTTGGTACTGTTTTATTTATTGTTTACATTGTTGATTATATTTGCCAAGATTTTTATAGGGAATGTCTTTGCTATCGGTGGATACAGATTTTTTATTTTAAACCGGACGGAGAATCCTTCGGGAAAAAATCTGCTTTATGGTTTTAAAAGCGGACATTATGGAAATATTGTATTGACTATGTTTTTAAAAAATCTCTACATTTCTTTATGGACACTTTTGCTGGTGATTCCGGGGATTATTAAAAGATATGAATATTGTATGATTCCTTATATTCTGGCAGAGAATCCCGGAATGGACAGAAGGGATGCATTCCAAATCAGTAGAAGGATGATGATGGGACAGAAGTGGGAAGTTTTTGTATTGGATTTGTCCTTTATTGGATGGCACATACTGACAGCACTGTCATTTGGTTTGGTGGGAATCTTCTTTGCCGGACCTTATTATCAAGCAACCTTTGCGGAATTGTACATTGTCAATAAGAGAAGGGCCTATGAAGAAGGCTATATCCGGTAGAAAAGAGCGGGCAGAAATGAAAAGGGGCTGCATCAGGTGTGTCAATCCTGTGCAGCCATGAGAAAAGGGAAAATCTATCTAAATATATGATAACGTCAAAATAATAAATGTTATAGGCGAAGTCCAATGGCTGCATATACAAGTACAATATTTACAACCATCGTCTTCTGTTTTTATGAGTATATAATATCAGTGAATTGTGAATGTCGTGTGACAAAAACTGGAAATATTTCTTAATTAAATCTTATAAAAACATAAAACTGGGCTTATAAAAAATTTATAATTATTTGCTGTTGTTTACAATATGCATGGTTTCTTTTCCAGCTGTAATCCAACGTTCTTTTTGGGATTCATACATTTGGAACAGCCATTCAACTGCGGCATCCATTCCTTCATTATTCATGGGAAAGGATGCTTTTTCTTTTTCTTCATCTGGTGTTTTTTCAAAAGACCAGGGTTCAGGATAAACGTATACGGAAAACGTTTCTTTACTTTCATCCGAGCAGAAAAAATAACGCATGCCGCCATGACAGCCGGAGAATGGTTCTCTTTTCAGGCCGCTTACAGGAATTAAATTTTTATCAATCATATGTAAAATCTCCTTTGTGAAATAAATTTCCTGTGTATAGACTAGCATTCTATTCGGGAACTTTCAAGCATTCCATAAAGCGATTTTATTTAGAAAAAAGGAAAGAGCCACATTGCTGTGACTCAAAGGGGGAAAAAGTTTATGAAAAAGTGTTCAACTCTTTTGAACAATTACAGTATAGAAAAAATATGTGTAGAAAATGTGATATAAGTTTGAATGGATTGTAAACAATTAAGAAAGAAAGTGTGAAAAAAGACAAGATTGTAGGATATGCATATTTTATAATAGAAATAGTTCTGGGGAATGTGAAAGCTGCTGAAACTAAAAAAAGGTCTTACAGAGAAAGGAATTTTATGATAGAATACATTTGTCCAAAGCAAATTGAATCATGAATTAGATGAAAATGGTAGTGAAGATTATGGGGTAATAATTGTAGCGAAAGTTATAATGTACGTAATCATACTGCCTTTTTTTGTGTCAAAATCTGATTTATGGGATGTAAGTACTAAAAGAGATGAGGAGGAAAAAAGATGCCAAAGACAAAATTTGAGGAAATTATTTTCACAGTTATGATGGTGATTGTCATGGTTTATGGAATGGTTGTCTATAATATTACTATTGATATGGGAAGCCTGAGAAATGAGGTATTTATAATTGCATTCAAAGAATTGCTGATTATGGGAGTTGTGGGATTTCTGCTGGAGGAATTTATTGCAGGCTCTCTTGCCAAGAAGCTGGCGTTTCGCATTGTAACACCGGGAAAGGACAAAATGATTGCCGTGATCCTGGCAATTTCCATTATGACAGTTTGTGTAATGTGCCCTCTGATGAGTTTTGCTGCAACTGTGATGTTTAAAGGTATTGATTCACAGTTGATTGCAAAGTGGATTCAGACAACAGTAATGAATTTTCCGATGGCATTATGCTGGCAGATATTCGTTGCAGGACCACTTGTCAGATTTATTTTCGGCAAAATGTTTCCGGCAAAATAACTGATTTTTAACTACAAAAGCAGAATATATGCCGCAGCGGGAATGATAAAATACTGCTGCGGCATATATTTTTTCAGCTATTTGGCTGCATTTTTGGCAAAGCTTGTAGTCACTAAATCGGTATAAGATGCACGTTCTTCTAATTCTCCGGCACTTTCCAGAATATCCTGCAGAAGATCGAAACTAGATTCTTCGAAAATCAGGTTCTCTTTCCACGATTCCTGATTGTAGTAACGGGTTATGATGGTTGTAATTGTTTCAAGATCTGTCTCCGGAAACTGAGGTTCAATAACTTTGGCGATTTCTTCCGGGGAATGTGCCTGCACGTAATCCATTCCTTTCTGGAGTGCATTCGTAAAACTCTGTATGATTTCCGGATTTTCTTTTATATAACTTTTTTTGGCACTGAAGGCAGTGTATGGTACATAGCCGCTGTCAGTACCCAGAGATGCGACAACATATCCTTTGTCTTCTGTTTCGAGAGTAGTTGCTCCCGGTTCGAATTCGATGGTGAAGTCACCCTGTCCTTCTGCAAAGGCGGCAGCAGTAGAACCAAAGTCAATATTCTGGTTGATTTCCAGGTCTGCCTGAGGATCAATTCCATGCTGTTTCAGGATATATTCAAATACCATTTCAGGCATTCCACCTTTCCGTCCTCCCAGTACAAGACTTCCTTTCAAATCATCCCAGGTGAAATCAGGCATTTCTTCTCTGGCAACCAGGAAATTGC
>CASERA010000315.1 GCA_949290175.1 uncultured Ruminococcus sp. | reverse complement strand
CTTAATTTCTTTGACGCCAGGTCAAAGTGAATCCCTCAAATCTTTCAGCGGTTCTTCATATGCACTCAATTTTGCTTTCAGTTCATCTAACAAAACCACCTTAATCACCTCTTTCTTAAAAAAGTGCAGCAGTTCTCTGCCACACTCATGTCAACAGAATTTCTTTTTCGTCTGAATCCTTATTTTCCTCTTCCACAGCATTGTTTATATTTCTTACCACTTCCGCATGGGCATGGATCATTCGGATAAATTTTCTTTTCCTCGCGCTTCTTTGGAGTACGTGCCGCACTTTCATCCTTATTAGTTCCTGTTGCCTGTGCTACCTGCTCTCTCTCAACCTTCTGCTCGACCCGTATATGGAACAGCGTGCGAATCGTCGTTTCCGCAATTGAATTGGTCATTTCACCGAACATATCGTATCCCATCATCTTATATTCCACAAGCGGATCTCTCTGTCCATATGCCTGTAATCCGATTCCCTGGCGAAGCTGGTCCATATCATCGATATGATCCATCCATCTTGTGTCAATCGCTTTCAAAAGTACCACACGTTCGATTTCACGAAGCTGCTCTGCTTCCGGGAATTCAGATTCTTTTTCTTCATATGCCTTCACCGCACGTTCCTTCAAAAGATGCTTCAACTCTTTCTGCTGCATACCTTTTACTTCTTCAAGTTCCGGCAGCTTTAACATCGGAATCTCGCCATGAAGAGTCACATCCAGTCCGGTCAAATCCCACTCTTCTGCATCTGCATCCGGAGAGGCAAAGCGGTCGGTCGTATTCTCTACATACTCCGTAATCATATTGTAAATCGTATCGCGCATACTTTCTCCATCCAGCACACGACGTCTTTCCGTATAAATAATCTCTCTCTGCTCATTCATAACCTGGTCATATTCCAGCAGATTCTTACGGATACCGAAGTTATTGCCTTCAATCTTCTTCTGTGCTTTCTCAATGGCACTGGAAAGCATCTTATGCTCAATCTGTTCTCCGTCTTCCACTCCCAGTGTATTAAAGACGTTCATCAGACGCTCGGAACCGAACAAACGCATCAAATCATCTTCCAGTGAAATATAGAAACGGGATTCTCCCGGATCTCCCTGTCGTCCGGAACGTCCTCGCAGCTGGTTATCAATACGTCTCGATTCGTGACGTTCTGTACCGATAATCTTCAGACCTCCGGCAGCCCTTGCATTATCATCCAGTTTAATATCCGTACCACGGCCCGCCATATTGGTTGCAATCGTAACAGCTCCATGCTGTCCTGCATCGGCTACAATCTCCGCTTCCATTTCATGATATTTCGCATTCAGTACTTTATGCGGAATCCCTTCTTTTTTCAGCATTTTGCTGAGCAATTCAGATACTTCAATCGTAATTGTACCAACCAGTACCGGTTGTCCTGACGCATGTGCTTCTTTTACCGCTTCTACAACCGCTTTATATTTTTCAGCTTTTGTCTTATATACCGCATCATCCAAATCAACTCTTTGAACCGGCTTGTTCGTCGGAATTTCAATTACGTCCATTCCGTAAATATCACGGAACTCTTTTTCTTCTGTAAGAGCCGTACCTGTCATACCACTCTTCTTCTCATATTTATTGAACAGGTTCTGGAAAGTAATTGTCGCCAGAGTCTTGCTTTCTCTTCTGACCTTCACATGCTCTTTTGCTTCAATCGCCTGATGCAGACCATCAGAATAACGGCGTCCCGGCATGATACGACCTGTAAACTCATCTACAATCATGACTTCCCCGTCTTGAGTCACCACATAGTCCTGATCGCGGAACATCAGATTGTGCGCACGCAGTGCAAGAATGATATTATGCTGAATTTCCAGGTTCTCCGGATCTGCAAGGTTTTCGATATGGAAGAATTTTTCAACCTTTTTCACACCATCTTCTGTCAGATTGACTACTTTTTCCTTCTCATTGACGATAAAGTCACCAGTTTCTTCAATTTCTTCTCCCATAATGGCATTCATTTTGGAAAATTCACCACTGGCCTCGCCTCGTTCCAGCTGCCGCGCGAGAACATCACATGCCTCATACAGTTTTGTTGATTTATCACTCTGCCCTGAAATAATCAGAGGAGTTCTTGCCTCATCAATCAAAACAGAATCGACCTCATCGATGATTGCATAATTCAGCCCTCTTTGTACAAGCTGTTCTTTATAAATCACCATGTTGTCTCTCAAATAATCAAATCCAAGTTCGTTATTTGTCACATACGTAATATCACAGTCATATGCTGCACGGCGCTCATCATTATTCATATCATTCAGGACAACACCCACTGTCAGTCCGAGGAACTCATGTACTTTCCCCATCCACTCCGCATCACGCTTTGCCAGATAGTCATTGACCGTCACGATATGTACCCCTTTTCCTTCCAGTGCATTCAAATATGCCGGAAGTGTGGATACAAGTGTCTTACCTTCTCCAGTCTTCATCTCAGAAATTCTTCCCTGATGAAGGATGATACCTCCAATCAACTGCACACGGTAATGGCGCATACCAAGACTTCTGCCTGCACCTTCCCGTACAACTGCGTATGCTTCCGGCAAAATATCGTCTAAAGTTTCACCGTCTTTTAAACGTTCTTTAAACTCTCTCGTTTTTTCTCTTAATTCTGTATCAGAAAGTGACTTCATTTCAGGCTCAAGAGCTTCAATTCTGTCCACAATCGGATAGATTCTCTTCAACTCATTGGAGCTGTGAGTACCAAATATTTTATCCATTAACCCCATAATCTGCAATGTTCTCCTTGTTTAAATTTACTATACGCACCATTTTATCACTAACTACTGATGAATTCAACCTATTCATACCTTGTTCATATTTCACATAAAAGTCAATACTCTGCTCATTCATAGTCACTTCCTTACAGAAACCCTTAATGTTTGTTCCACCTAAATCAATGCCATCAGTTATTCTTACGCAAAACGTCCGGTTCGGGACATCCCGAACCGGACGCATTATCTTCTCTTATGACCTGTTGCTTTATTCTGCCAGATTAAACACCAAAATTGAATCTCTTCATCATCGCACCGTATTTAATGCGTACAAGTTCATTCTTCTTGAGTACGTCCTCTTCATTTCCTACATACTGGCACCGGATGCAATAATACTCATCCTTATCCTTATCGTAAAACATATCAATATCCAGATCCCGCATAAAGCACATCGGGCAGCGGTAATTTAATTTGCCTTTTCCAGCTTGAGCCATGTGGACACTACCTCCTTCTCAGAAACTTCCGTTGTATATCCAAGTGTAAACATCGGGGAGAATGCATATCCCTCACACACATAGCCTTTTGATTCTTTCGTGCTCATGCGCATGGATACTTTTGTCTCAATCGCAGGTATTACTGCGCTGACGCTGTCTGCACCTTCCATCTCCTCTCCCCTGCACTTGTATTCATAATTAATTGTCTTCTCTTCATCACCTTTTGTACATGCAAGTGTGATGCCTGTCATATCCTCTGGATACTCCGTTGTACCGTAGCATGCCACCATGTACTCGTTGAGCTCTACTTTCGCAGTCGGGTCACTCATCTCGAAGAT
>CASERA010000314.1 GCA_949290175.1 uncultured Ruminococcus sp. | reverse complement strand
TCCTATAAAGTAAAAAAAGCAGAAAACCGTTTCTGATTTCCTGCCGGGTGGTGCCGCCGGTGGGCGACTGGTATTCAGTTTTGAAGGCTCATAGCAGGCTGGCCTGAAAATAGACAGCTCGATAAATTAGGATTCGTTATTCACTTAAAACTTTTTTGCACCAAGATTTTTTATGACATTTTGGACATTTTAAATATCTCGTTGTTCCGATATGACCAACCATAAATACCTTAATATATGTTGGTGCAAATTTATGATGACAATTTTTACATTCATAGAATCCTGCATCTACTTCTAATTTTAGGCCATAAAGTATTACTAAAAGATAAAATATAGTTGCTCCAATGCATACCTCTGTTTTTAAGATATCATTATCAATAAAACAATACGCTAAAATAATTACAGTTACTAGAGAAATAACACTTACCATAGTTACAATATGCCTAGCAATTAACATTCTTTTGTTATTTCTTATTTCTTTATTTGTCATGTCTAATAAGAGTTGCTCTGCTTTTTCATTGTAATTATTCACTTCAATGTTCTCCCCACTTAATAGTTCATTTACACTTATTTTAAGTTCATTACATAAGTCTAACATGAAAGAGGAATCAGGCATTGCTTTTCCATTTTCCCATTTAGATATAGCTCTGTCTGTGATATTCAATTTTTCTGCTAATTGCATTGAAAGCCGGTCAGATAGCGGAAGAAGATTTTTTCTGCCATGTGACACACAAAACTTGGGACGCCATTCTCCATGATATACGTCAAGTCCATAAAAACGACAGCGAAAGTGCGCCGGATACCACGCCCGCCGATGAACTGATACGGGAAGTCCAAAAGGCCATGCAATCGCCGGGGAACAGGGTTTCGCAATTCACGGAGATATTCTGCAAGGCATTCCAACTTAAATATAAGCGGCTCTCAACAGAGGAAAGAAGCCTTTTGAAAATGAAAACTGCCATTCTCATAGAAGGTATAAAAGAATAATCCCCGATTTGTAAATCCCTTTCTGTGACAGGGTAGAACTTCTTTTGCTCAATCTCATAAATTACCGGTTACCACGGAAAAATAATGTAAAACAATAAAGAGCTTATTATTGAAGCAATTAGAAAAATCTTTTTATTTTTAGCTTTAGACCAAAATATAAAAAGAAAAACAATTGCACCAACGCTATCCATCAATAGCTGAAATAAGAATGTATGATATTTTAGAAAAAAGATAAAAATTGCGATTACTTCCGCAACCAAAGCTCCTACTGGCAGGGAATATAATACAGAATTAAAAATATGCTCTTTATTCCAATAATACAGGATAAATGCAGCTATTGCACAAGGAATTGAAAGAACGGTAAACAATACAAATAACGAAAAACGGAAGCCCCCAGAAAACAAGGGTATAAACATTCCTAATATTGCCTGTAAGCCATAAAAACTCAATGTCATTCCGAACATATATATAAATGAACTAATTCCTGCACAAATATTCGAGGTGCTTAGCAGGACAATCATAGTATTTGTAATTATCCAAAATCCCAATAGTGTTTGGATTGATGAAAAGCTCCACAATGTATCTGCTGGGAAATAATCTGTTAATCTGCAAATACATCCCACTAAAATACCAATCAAAAAAATTCTTATATAGGATCTCATGCTATGTTTCAGTACTTTATTCAAATTATTTCTCCTTTTCCATTCTCTCTATCGCCCAAGGGATTATAGACCTCCATAGTTACATCTATATGGGCATGTCCCATGATGTATTGCAACACTTTCATATCCATACGGCACTCCGCCATTCTGGTACAGGCTGTGTGGCGCATAACATGCAGCAGAAACCTTAGGAAGCAGTTCTGCTTTCCTGTGTTCTTTCTTTGCCCTCTGGACTTCCTGTATCATAGGTATAACACGAATACCAGCGTCCGTCTTTGGAGTTGAAATGTCCATATCCAGCACCACGGTCAAAAGCACCAGTTTGCAGTTCAGGTATGTATTTTTGTACCGGCTCTTGACAAAAGAAGCTGTGTGTGGGGCAAGTATTTTCAACAGGTCACTCAATCCCATGCTGTAGGTCAGGTCGAATCCAAACGGATACTGCGCCTTTTCCTTCAGATATAGGTAGGTACGTCCCTCCATACAATAATCCGTAAACGCCGGGAGCTCCTCCATCCGCTTTCTTGCTTCGTCCCTGCTCATTCTCAGGACTCCTGAAAATATATTTTATCAAGTCAGGCAAGAATCGTATCAGCCCTTTACCGCACCAGCTGTTAGTCCCTCTACAATCTGGTTGCTGAACAGACAGTACACAACAATTGTCGGTGCTATTGCTATGATAATCGCAGCAAACATCTGAACGTAGTTAGTCGCATACGGACCAACAAAATAAGTCAGCGTAACCGGAAGTGTCTTTTTCGTCGTGTCTGAAATAAATACCATGGCAAGCAGCAGTTCGTTCCAGTTTCCGATAAATGTCATAAGTCCCGACACGAAAATTCCCGTTTTAGAAAGCGGAAGTGCTATCTTGAAAAAGCAACCGTAAATGGATGTTCCATCGATACAGGCAGCTTCAAACAGCTCCTTGGGCATTCCCTTGAAAAATCCGACCATCAGAAAGACCGTCATCGGCAGGGAAAATGTTATATATGGCAATATCAATCCTATCAGGGAGTTGGTCAGTCCAAGCTTAGAGAATCTTACAAACAAAGGAATCAGCACACAATGCACCGGCACCATCATTCCGATCATAAAATATCCCATTGTCGCCCCTGAGAATTTCCACTCCATCCGCGCGATTGCGAAAGAAGCCATCGAACCCAGAAACATGCTGACGATCAGTGCGACTCCACACACAATCAAAGAATTAAGCATCGCAATTCCCAGGTTTCCCTTCGTCCATGCATAGATATAGTTTCCCAGCTGAATCACCTCCGGCAGGGAGAACGGCGATGCCATCACTTCAGCGTTTGTCTTCACAGAAACGCTTAACATCCACAGAAGGGGTGTGATATACAGCACAACCAGCAAGCAGAGCACGACATAAATTATAATTCGAACAGGATGAATTTTTCTTCTTCCAACTTTTTTTATTTCGCTCATCTCAATCTCCTCCTTACCCCTCATACGTCTCAACCTTTATGCATTTTCTGATGACAAACGACACGAGCAAACACAGGATCAAAAGCACAACGGCAATTGCACTGGAGTATCCGTATTTAAAGTAAGCAAATCCCTGTTGATACAGGTGTGTCGCGAGAACCTCCGTCCTGTGGTTCGGTCCGCCCTGGGTCATATTATAAACGAGATCGAAGAATTTCAGAGAACCGATACAGTTCAGGGACAGAGAAGTTACCATCATCGGTTTGATCAGCGGCAGTGTAATGTAACGGAAGGACTTCACCTTGGAAGCTCCATCAATATAAGAAGCCTCATACATATCTTTTGAGATACCGGTGATCTGCGCCATGTAGAGCATCATCGTCTGTCCTACATACTGCCACAAGGATACAAACGCAATCACCCACATCGGAAGCACGATAAATCCCGAAGATTCTGACAGCCACATCGGTCCCTCTATTCCGAATATAGCCAGGAGCTGGTTCAGGCCCATTCTAGGGTTGAACATAAATGCCCAGAGCAGCCCCAACGCCGCACTGGAGAGCACGCAGGGCAGATAAAAGACATTCTTGAAGAAATTTCTTCCCTTTTTAATATTTGTCAGGAAGACCGCTAGCAGCAATCCCATAATCTGCTGGGAGACCGACGAAAAGATCATAAAGAATATAGAGTTCTTCAAGGCGATCATCATTGTCTCATCATTTGTAAAAAGCGTAACATAATTCTGAAATCCTATAAATTTCGGTTTTGACAAAGCCCCGTAATCACAGAGTGAATAGTAGATCACCTGAATAATCGGTATAAACAGAATCAGTGTAAACAGGATAAAAGCCGGTGCCACGAACAGCACGATAGCTTTCTTATTGCGCAGTATTTTATCCATATTCCGCACCATGCCTTCCAGGCGGACACACCGTTCAATGTTTCTGTATCCAGAAGGCGCAAATCTGAAACCAGGAGAATGATTTGCTGATTGAATCCTTTCTTCTCTTATTTTCTCCCTGAGGGTTGCATAACACAGGAAAGCGGAAAACTTTTCTGTGTTATGAATGGAACGCGAATCCAGCAAATGCCGGACCCGCATTTCCCTGCACTTATATGTCGGTCAGACAATCCTTTTGTTACTCCCAGACATTCTTCTCATAGAAGTCCTGTACCCTCTGAAGACCTTCCTCTACAGAACAGTTTCCAAGATAAATCTCTACCATTGCGTTATCAAATACATCTCCTGCCTCTACACTGTCGAGAGACTCGTTGTAAAATCCGAATGTACCGGTTGTCTGTTCAAGAATATCCTGTACATAGCCCAGCTGTGCCGGTGCCTTGCTGAGATCAAACTCAACGTTGGTTACCGGAATCTTTCCTGCTGTCTCTGCCACATATTTCTGGGAAGTCTCATCGGTAAACATCTTCATCAGGGCGATTACGGCATCCTGATGCTCTGTTGTCGCACTCATCAGAAGGTTGTCTGTTTTAACGATCATTCTTCCAGGATCAGCTCCGCCCTCGATTTCCGGGAACTGGAATACACCACACTTCTTCTCGAACTCAGGATTGTTGCCATTGATTTGTGCGATTGCCCAGGATCCCTGTATCAGCATCGCTGCTTCTCCATTATAGAAAGCTGCGGTTGCCTGATCATTGGAATCTCCGGCTGCAGTCGGCTGGAAGTAAGCCGAAAGCTCTTTCAGCTTTGTAGCTGCTTCCACAAATTTCGGATCTGTCCAGTTGGACTCATGTGATGCGATCTTGTCCAGTTCACACCCGGAACGGTCACACAGATATCCGGCTACCATGGACAAGCACCATGCCGTATTTGCCGAGCAGGAAATGGGAGAAACTCCATTCTCCTGAAGTTTTGCACATACCTGCAGTAGCTCCTCATAGGTTGTTGGAACTTCCAGTCCGTTCTGCTCAAAAATCTCTGTGTTATAGAATACACATGCTGCCGCAAAGTTTACCGGAACACCCATGATTTTTCCGTCGTAAGTCAGTCTCTCGAAAATACCGTCTGTAAAGCTGTCATACCACTCTTTTTCCTGATTTTCCAGAATGTCCGTCAGGTCAGCTACGATTCCGGCTTCCACATACTGTGTCATATTTGGTCCCGGATTACAGATAAATACGTCCGGTGTCTGATTCGCCGCAATCAGGGCATTCAGTTTCGTATCGTATTCTTCCAGGTTCGTTGTCACTGTATTGCACTGGTACTGCCCCTCATATGTCTCATTGAAACGATCGATAATCTGTTTATATCCACGTGACATCAGGTCCTCTGTAGCCTCAAGATCATCCCAGAACATCCAGGTAATTACCTCCTCATCTTCGGATGCTCCCGTTCCCCCGGAAGATGCTGCGGACGCAGATCCTGATGAGCTGCCTTCTCCAGTGTCTGTTGAAACACCACACCCCGCAAACATACTGGCTGTCATCGTTGCCAGGAGAATTGCCGACCATATTTTTTTCTTCATAAACACGTCCTCCTTTTCCTCTCACAGTACCGAAAAAACTCTCACCCTCGGTACTGCAGGTTTTCTTGTTACATCCATCATAGCAAAGGAAAATAGACTGCACTTCAAAATTGTTGCTTTGTACTTTCTAATTATTGCTAACCATTTTGTCAATATGTTTATTTTTTACTACTTCATAGTTATTTTTTTATGCAACTTTCTTTTCTTTTTCATTTTAATTTTATTTTAAATTGTAATTATGTTTATTTATTGCTTTTTTACGCATTTATTTTATAATATAATTAACAGAAATTAGCAATTTTTAAATATTATTGAAGGGGATTAATCAAATATGAAAGTTATCCTCCCCACTGGCATACCTATGGATGCCGCCGCAGATG
>CASERA010000313.1 GCA_949290175.1 uncultured Ruminococcus sp. | reverse complement strand
GCATATTTCCGGCAGAAAATGCAGGACTATCAAAATTTTGTACAGAAATATCACGAAAAGAAACTGGTCATCCTGGAATTCGGCGTAGGCTGGCGGAACCGCATGATCAAAGAACCTCTGATGCAGCTTACCGCATCGGAGCCCAATGCAACTTATATTACATTCAATAAAGGGGAAATCTATATTCCGTCTGAGATTGCTGACAGATCCATTGGTGTGGACGGGGATATTGCAGCTGCGCTGGATGGAATTCTGAATACGATGTAAATGGACATCTGCATCTCCCGCGGTCATAAATCACTTTTATAATTTTATTCGTTCATTCAGTTACTGTCCTCGTCTAAAAGCGGATATCCTATATTCATATGATAGAAGATTTCAAAGGGCTGTTTTGTATTAACTATTTTGCAACAGCCCCATTAAACTTCAGCCGCATCATTAGAATCCAATTTTTTATTATTGTTATCGTCCACCATCCATGCAATAGCCGGCTCTAAATATTCATTCCAAAAGTTCCAATCATGAGTGCCAGCGCTTTCTGCATAATAGACATTACTAATCTGCTGTTCCTTTAGAAAGCTGTGAAATCTACGATTTGTTTCCAAAAGAAAATCCTCTGTTCCACAGGCCATAAACAGTTCCGGAATCTTGGTTCCTGACACTTTTAATTCTTTCACCAGAAATTCAGGATTATTTCTACTGTCGTCCAAATTGTCCAGATCACCGAAGACTTGATGGTAATATTCATAATCTGCTATTTCATCTTTGCTTCCGTCTTTCATCCCTTCAATGTTGTAGACGATAAGAGCCGGTGACAACGCAAAGAGCTTTCCAAACGTTTCGGGATAAGCCAAACCTGTATGAATTGCTCCGAATCCGCCCATAGAATTTCCACCTATGAATGTATCCTCTTTCTGGTCTGATAATCCAAAAACATTGCGGGTATATTTCACCAATTCTTCTCCCACGTATGTCTCATACGCCTTACCTGTTCCTTTTCCATTGAGATAAAAACTATTTTCACCAGATGGCATAATCACTGCCAGATTATACTTTAACGCGACATCCTGAATACTGCTCCCAATCAGCCAGTCCCTGCTGCATCCGCTAAATCCACTCAACAGATAGAGAGTCTTCATCTTCCTGTCATATGCAGGATTCCCCGCTTTCATGGTAGGCGGCAGATCATTCGGAAGCACCATCTGGAATTCGACTATTCTAGATAATGAATTTGAAAAAAAATTGACTGTTAATATTGCCATGTTAGTTTTCCCCTTTCCTTTTTAATATATTCTCGGAATCTTTAGCCCTCATTTCCAGGGGCTTTCAGACCCACCTTATGATTCCAAGAAGTTATCATATCGCTTATTTTATATAATACCCATTTTCTGACGCAATGGCTAGTCTCTTGTAGATTAAGGCGGCGTAAATTTACCTTCGAATTTAATAGAAGAGCCTTACCTTTTGATGGCAAAGAAAAAACTGATATAATGTTTCAAAACGTTATACGCTCGATACTCATTCAAAATCTTCGTACATTTTACGGCATCCCGGATCGAAATCCCTCCGTTTCATATTTTATTCCGGTAGGTGTTTCAAAATGAACTGGTTTTTATAAAATTCTATCATATTCTCATCCCGCATCCGACACAATTCCTTTGAAAGTGCACTTCGATCCACATTCAGATAGTCAGCCAGCTGCTGACGGTTAAACGGGATCTGAAAGGTAGTGCTTCCGTTTTTTACTGCCTCCGTCGACAGATAAGCAAGCAGCCGTCCTCTAATTGTTTTGGAGGCTGTAAAGAAGATACGATTTGATAAAGTCAGGTTCTTGTGTACAGATATTCTCAACATATTCTCCAGCATCTTACTGTACCAGGGACGCTCTGTATTCTGCCCGCTCAGCAGGATGTTCAGATCCAAAAACAGAATCTCACAGTCCTGTGCCGCCACTGCATCTACCATCATAGGCTCTTGACAAAAAGCATAGGTTTCCGCAAATATCTGCCCGGCAGACACATTGCTGAGAATGCTTTTGTTTCCATAGAGGTCGACTTTTTCTATATTGACATTTCCAGCTAATACTATACCGATTTCATGAACGATATCACCCATGTGAAAGATGACTGCATTTCTTTCAAAAGAGCATTGCCTCATACATGAACAAGCCTGCATTTCCTCTATCTCAGATTCGTCTATATTTCTAAACATAGTAGTTTGAAAAATTTTCATAAAAACCTCTTTTCCGTGGTTATAACCACCGAATTTATTTACTAAGTATACTATACTGACATGGTAAAAACAAGAAGGAATGAAGATGAACAAAAAGAATAGGATTTCCGCTGATTGTACAGCCTATACTTATGTGAATGTCCATCAAGAATTTCCGAAAAGCAAAATTAACATAGCACATTATAACAATTTTAACCAACAGGTAAATTTTAGATTAGGAGGTCTCATTATGAGTAAAATGAAAAATATCGATAAAGCAGAAGTTATGGTCTTAAAAGAGCAGGTATCCTATCAGCCGGGACAGGTAGTCAGCAAAACATTGGCACAGAATGATGCGTTAAGTATTACGCTTTTTTCCTTTGACAAGGGTGAGGAAATCAGCACCCATGAATCCGATGGAGATGCATTCGTTATCTGTCTGGACGGTGTTGGAAGGATTACGATTGACAGTGTAGAATATGAGCTGCACGAGGGTGAGTCTATTGTAATGCCGGCAAATCATCCACATGCCGTTTATGGCAAAGAGCAATTCAAGATGCTGTTAGTCGTTGTGTTTTAGGAGGACCTGGTCATTTTATCGAGAACCTGAAAAAGAAAATTTTCTTTATAATGGAAGCCAGAAAGTGAAAGGAGAAGCAAATGAAAAAATTACTGGATTTGAATCGTTCGGTCTTTGAACTTACAGAGGAATATCCCGAACTGATTGATATATTGGCAAGACTCGGTTTTACGGAAATCACAAAAAAAGCGGTATTAAACTCCGTTGGTAAGATGATGACCATACCGAAGGGTGCCAAAATAAAACATATCCCGATGGAAAAGGTGTTGTCCATGTTTGCAGAAAACGGATTTGATATTGTGGGAGATATAGTACCAGAGCATGCCGTAATGCGGGAAAGAACCAATCCGTCAATATCGGATAGCCGCACGGAACAACTCAAAGGTTATCTCAAACGCCTCGGTGACGGCGAGGACCTGGAAAGCGTCCGTGCAGATTTTGTAAAGAATTTCAGCGAGGTAGAAGCTTCTGAGATAATGAAGGCTGAGCAGGAGCTTTTGGCAGAAGGGACACCACTGACAGAGGTACAAAAACTCTGTGATGTTCATTCGGCTTTGTTCCACGGAGCAACTCGTGAAGAAAAAATTGCCAATGCAGAAAGAGCCGTTGAGCAATCCTTAAGGAAAGAATCTGTGCCGCAGGCAGATTACAACAATAAAAAAGAGAAAACGGCGTCCTTGGCTGAACTGCCCGGTCATCCACTGTATACACTGACCAGAGAAAACGAAGCCCTTTCTGAATTATTGAATGAGGCCAAACAGGCGATTTTGGACGGTAAGGATGTTGGAGAAAAACTGACTCAAATTCGGGAAATTTCCATCCATTACGCAAAAAAGGGTGATTTGCTCTATCCCCATCTGAAAGTTAAATATGGCATTTCCGGTCCGTCCGATGTGATGTGGACAGTTGATGATGAGATTCGTGATGAGATGGCGGCACTTGTGAAAGAAACCGAACACAGCGAACAATGGTTAAAACGTGTGCAGAATGTTCTGAAGCGTGCAGAAGAAATGATTTACAAAGAAGCCAATATTCTGTTCCCGATTTGTGCCGTGAATTTTACGGAAGACGAATGGAAACACATCTACCGGGATTCCAAAGATTATTCAGTCTGCCTTGGCGTGGAAAGCGTTGTATGGGAAGCGGCAGAAACGGCGGAAATCACAAAAGCAGCGGAAATCGACGGTGAAATCGTAATGCCCGGCGGACATATGACATTGGAACAGTTAACAGCACTTTTAAATACAATTCCGCTGGAAATCTCCTTCATAGACGCCGAGAATATCAACCGCTTCTTTAATGAAGGACCGAAGGTTTTTAAAAGACCCGGAATGGCAATTGACCGTGAAGTGTTCTCCTGCCATCCGCCGAAGGTCGAGCAGATGGTTCGCGCAATTATCGATGACTTTAGAAACAATAGGCGGGACAGCCTTCCCGTCTGGATGGAAAAGGGCGGTAAAACAATGCTTGTCACTTATATGGCTGTCCGGGATAAAAACAAAAAATATCTCGGTACTGTTGAATTGGTCCAGGATATGGAGTTTGCCAAAGAGCATTTTCAAAACAATAACTGATTAGAAAACGGGCACCGCCATGATGCCCGTTTTCTGCAATATCTATTTCAATCTGTCCTTCATCCACTTTTGCAACACAAGTGCGTGATTGCAAGCTTGATCCTTTGCGGCGTATAACAGCGTAACATTGCCGTCCTTTAATTTCTCTTTACATAGTTTCATAAAGTCGTTTGCAGCCGGATTTATATCCAGTTCGGAGGTATAAAGCACCGAAAAATCTTCAAATCGTTCCAGCTTGTGACCAAACCACCGGCGCAATTCATCTGACGGTGCAATCTCTTTTGCCCACATATCTATGTGGGCCGTTTCTCTTTTAACTCCTCTCGGCCAGAGACGGTCGATCAATATACGGTAGCCATCCTGCTCATCGCGAACTTCATAAATGCGTTTTAATATGGTCTTATTCAAAGCTTTTATTCTCCTGGGATTCAACGGAAATTCTGAAAACGTTAATCACATCGACATCAGAACAGCAAAATTCAATTTCACCGTTTTTTCCTTTTGGCAAAGTTCCCCCGTAGCGAAGAATGTCGATGTAAGGAAATGCAACATGCATTGCCATCGGACAAAGCTTTCCACGATCGGAATCAAAGTCAAATGTATCACCGATTTTATGACCTCTGTGACATCCACAAGTACCTTTCTGTTCTACAATTGTAAGCGTTATTTTCGGCTTCTTCATATTCTGCCTCCCCCAAAAAAATCTAATGCTAATCGGAGTAAACTGGTATTTACCAGGAATACATAATTCAGAATTTGCTCCGTTATGTCGTTGCAACAATATATTTGACGAATTTATTATAGTATACTACAAACGGAAAGGCAAGATTTCAAATAAACAAGGATTTAATTTTCTTTTTTCCAAAAATCACATTTACCAACAGACACAGTACTATGGTCACTGCCATATCCGGCAGTGTATTTCCCACCGGCATATCAATGGTCATCAGGATCCGGTAAACAATAAATCCAATCAGCCACACTGTCAGATTCATCCACTGAAAATTTTCCTGAACCTCACCTTTTTTCAATAGAAACATATCTGTAATCTGTACTGCAATCATCGGGGCAAATACAGAACCAATCAGATACAGGAAATCTGTAATATCATCCATAGGAAACAGCATCGCTGCAATTGTTCCAATCACAGTTACCACGATTCCCACCTGTTTTCCATTTAGTTTAGAAACAATGGATTCACTGGATACCCCTGCAGAATAGGCATCCAGAAATGTAGTCGTCACAGTAGAAAAAACTACAATCACCAGAGCTGCGATTCCAAGTCCGGCTTTCAGCATAATTTCCGCAATGTCGGACTCTCCGGTGTAAATCGCCGCACCCATACCGATAATATACATCCAGCAGCTGACCAAACCATAAACAATGACGCTCGCTGCCGTTGCTTTCACAGGTTTTTCTGCCTCCCTGGTATAATCACTGATTACCGGGAGCCAGGATAACGGCATTGCAACCGAAAGTTCTACAGCTGCGCCGAATGTCATGCCCTCCGCACTGATTCCCCCTGCTGCACTGCCGTCAAGAAATATGATCTTGCAGAGGATAACCGTCAGAATGAACAGCGCAATCATAGCAATGGTATTGATCTTTCCCAGATTGGTTACGCCTACAGCAATCCACAGAATAATCAGCGCTCCAATCACATGACCAAGTACAATTGCCAGCAGACCTTTCTGAAATCCCAGAGAAGCCAGATAAGTACCAGTCAGGATTTCCGCTAT
>CASERA010000312.1 GCA_949290175.1 uncultured Ruminococcus sp. | reverse complement strand
TTTCTTTTAGGTGCATTGCAATAATTTTCCCCCTGCCGGTTTCCAGATCTTCCAGTACATCTCTTCCCTCACTGACTGCGGCATTGGTAATATTTCCAAGATCTGGATAAACATTCAGATATGGTGATTCCACTTTTCTCACATAATGCATCGCTTTCTGTACCGTATTCATAAACGGAGTCTCCATTGTTTCAAATCCAAGCAGGATGCCTTTTGCTTCTGCCATATGAACTGCTTTTGTCAGATTTTCCTCAAAATATGCTTTTGTCTGTTCATTTTCTTCCTCATAGTAGACATCATATCCAGCAATCTGGATCATTCTAATACTCAGATCTTCTGCCAGCTGCAAAGCTTTTTCCATGATATCCATTCCCCGTTTTCTAATTTCTGGGTTTTTGCTGCCTAAAGGAAATTTCCGGTGTCCACTTAAACACATTGTGCGAATCGGCATCCCCGTCTCTTCCATCAGACTGATCAGATGGAATCTGCTCTGTCTGCTCATATCAAGACGTTTCAGTTTTTCTTCTGTTTCATCAATACTGATCTCAATAAAATCATACCCTGCCTTTCTGGCTGCGCACATTTTTTCCTTCCAATCCAGTTCTCCGGGCATTGCTTTTTCGTATAATCCCAGTGTATATTTCTTCATTATTTTAACCTTTCTTTCTGTACCAGATGAATCTGTACGCCTGCATTTTCAAGCTCACTGAGCACCTCCTGTGGTGCTTTTTCATCTGTAATCAAATGTTTGATTCCCTGAATCGGAGAACTTGTAAAGCTACTATTCTTGCCTACTTTTGTATGATCTGCCAATACATAAACTTCTCTGGTAGCATTATGAATCATCAGTTCATTGATCTTTACTTCTCCTGCAATTTCTGTTGTCATTCCAGACATAGTAGAGATCCCGGAACATCCCATAAATGCCTTTTTAGGAAATACAGTCTGCAGATTTCTCATTGCAAAATCTCCCAGCATTGCATTTTTGGGATGTCTGAGTTCTCCGCCAGTCAGAATCACGCTTACGCCACTTGCATGATTTGTATGAATAGCCTTACCGTTATTTGTGATTACCGTCACATTCGTCTTGTCAATATATTCCAACATCTGCAGTGCATTTGCACTGGTATTGATAAATAAAGAATCCCCGTTTTCTACAAGAGTTGCCGCATACTGAGCAATCAGACTTCTATACAGTTTAATCTCGTTTTCTTTAATCTCCTCCTGATTTGCAAAAGTAGCACCTCCGTAAAAGCGCACCAGCTGATTGCGATCCTCCAGATACTGTAAATCCCTCCGTATCGTAATCAAAGATACCTGAAACCGCTCTGCCAGATCGTCTACTCTCACTTTTGGATTTTCTTTCATGATTTCCAGAATCTGTTTTCTTCTTCCGTCAACGTATGCACGTTCTCTTTTCATACGCTCCACCCACCTAATCTTTTTCTGTAATCCGGTACCACATCTCCGCTTACAGCAGTGATCGGAACGGAATATTTTGCGGTGCTTCAAAGCAGTCCTCGAATCCTCTTCTATGATGATATGCCCGCTTTGACTTATCGGTAGGATATACATATTTACCGCCTACTTCCCAGAAAAATGGGTGGAATTTATATCCCAGCCGCTCTTTCTTCATATCATAAAGCACCTTGATTTCATTTACATCTGCCATAAAATTGGTCCACACATCATAATGAATCGGAATCACCACTTTGCAACTGAGTGCCTCTGCCATTCTCAAAATATCACAGGAAGTCATTTTATCTGCCATTCCAATGGGATTTTCACCATAGGAGCCAAATGCCACATCAATATCATAATCCTTACCATGTTTGGCAAAATAAATGGAATAGTGAGAATCCCCGCTGTGATAAATATTCCCCCCCGGCGTCTTAATTAGATAATTTACCGCCTTCTCATCCATATCCATCGGGCATTTTCCTGTCAGTTCTTCCCTGTCAAAACCTGTGGAATCTGTTGTTACAAGACAGGTTCTGTCAAAAGAATCCAGTGCAACGATCTCTATATCCTTAATCCGAATCGTATCCCCCGGCTTTACGGTAATGCAACGTTCTGCTGGAACGCCCCATTTTTCCCATAACTCCACAGACTTTTTTGGTCCGATAAAAGGTACGGGAATTTCATTTCCGTTCTCATCCACAGTCGTCATTTTACTTTTAATCACATGAGCTGCATATTCCGCACTCATATGGTCCTGGTGGTAATGTGTCGCCAACACTGCATCCACTCCTTTGATTGCAAAAGGATCGATTACAAATGGTACTGCCCGCAAATTCGGCTGCATCGCCCTGCCGCCACACATGTTTGCCATCTGATGCCCTACTTTCATTTTTCCGTCCCCATGGGTGCGTTTTCCATTTCCACACCACAAATCTACCGTAATATTGCAGCCGCCCGGAGTTTTAAACCACATTCCTGTGCATCCTAACCACCACATCGCAACAGTTCCTGGTTTTACTTCCTCGTTCTCAATCTCTTCATTCAGCCATGTGCCCCATTCTGGAAATGTTCCCATAATCCAGCTTTCTCTTGTAATCTCATCAATTTTACTCATACCTTTTCTCCTCTTTTTTCTATTACTTGTATCCTCATCAACTGATACACTGCACCACTCCTGCTATCGTCTCCTGCCTAATTACTTTTCCTACGAGTTCTCTTGCTCTTTCATAGTGTGAGCTTCGGATTTC
>CASERA010000311.1 GCA_949290175.1 uncultured Ruminococcus sp. | reverse complement strand
TCAAGAGTCACCAGCTCTGACAGCTGATTGTGCACTAAATTATAAACTTTTCACTTATTCATATTTCATTTACAGCTTTGCAACTACTTCATAAGGAATGCTTCCCCCAAATAAATCAAGTGCACTTCCTATCGTGAAATCCAGTCTTCCCCCGCACGCCTCTCTGAAGTTTTCCAGCTCCTGCATACTTCCGATGCCCCCTGCATATGTAATAGGAATGCCATCCCATTCTCCCAGCATTCTTACCAGATCACTCTCCACACCGGAACTCTTTCCTTCTACATCTACCCCATGTATCAGAAATTCATCACAGTGCTCTGCAAGATGTTCCAGCATATCATGAGAAAGAGCTTCTTCTGTGAATTTCTGCCATCGGTCTGTTACAATGTAGTATTTTCCATCCCTCTTCCGGCAGCTTAAATCCAATACAATCCGCTTCCTTCCCACTGTCTCTTCCAGTTTTATTAAATTTTCCCAATCCAGCTTTCCATCCCGGAACACATACGAGGTCACAATCACATGACTGGCTCCCGCCTTCAAATATTCTGATGCATTTTCTGCCGTAATCCCTCCGCCCAGCTGTAATCCTCCGGGATACGCCGACATCGCAGACAACGCCTGCTCTCTGGACGCTTTATAATATTCAGAATTTTGGGAATTCAAAAGAATGATATGTCCACCTTTCAGACCATCCCGGCAGTATTGTTTTGCATACCATGCAGCATCTTGTTTCGAAATGAAATTGGTTTCTGCCTGATTCCCCTCATCTTTAAGACTTCCTCCTACAATCTGCTTTACTTTTCCATTATGTATATCAATACAAGGTCTAAATTTCATATCTTTCCTCCCTTTTATAAGCAAATGCAGCAAAATGGCTGTTCCACTTTGCCGCATTTTATTTTTGTTATCTTGCATCCCGATCTCTTGTAAGTCCATCTGCTGTATCATCTACGGCATCTGTTACATCATCCGTGACATTATCAATACCATCTGTCACATCATCTACCACTCCATTTGCCTTGCCATTGTCGTTATTTTCATCTGAACTATAGTCTGCATCATTTGTTCTGTCATCTGTCTTATTTGCATCATTCGTTCTGTCATCTGCCTTATTTGCGTCATTCGTTCTGTCATCTGTCGCATCATTCATAGTTGTATCATTTCCCATTCGATCCTCGCTGCTGCATGCCGTAGTACCCCAGATTACAAAAGAACACATCATGAGTACAAGAATTTTTCTTAATCTTTTCATCATTCTCTCCCTTTCCATAAATATAGTCTTACAAGAATAAGATTCTCCAATTTTCAATATTTATGAATGGGAATTTTTTCCATTAATTATCCTTGTCCGCCTCATTTCTCAGTTTTTCCAGAGCACGTACCTCTATCTGACGAATCCGTTCTCTCGTCAGTCCCAGTTTCTGCCCGGTTTCTTCCAGCGTATGAACATTTCCATCCTCCAGACCATAGCGCAGACGAAGAACAGTCTGTTCTTTTTCATTCAATTTCTGCAAAAGTTCCCGGACTTCTTCTTTCTGCACAAGAGATACAACCGCATCTTCTGGTGTCTGTTCTCTTTGATCTTCAATGAAATCCTCCAGATTGCTGTCTTCTTCATCCCCTACCGGTGTTTCCAGCGAAATCGGATTGGTTAGATAGGACTGCATTTTTTCCACTTCTTCTGTTCTCATATTTAGCTCTCTTGCGATTTCTTCCGGGGCAATCTCCCTTCCCAATTTCTGCTGCATCTCCCTCGCCGTTCTGCTGACTTTATTCATATTCTGAGCCACATGCACCGGGACCCGGATTTCTCTGGACTGTGAATCAATTGCACGAATCATCGCTTCCTTAATCCACCAGATTGCATATGTCGCAAACCTAATGCCTTTTGTGTAATCAAATTTTTCCACAGCACGCATCAATCCAATATTTCCCTCCTGAATCAAATCCATAAACTGAAGTCCTCTGCCAGCGTAACGTTTTGCAACGGACACAACCAGACGAAGGTTCGCTTCTTCCATTTTGTGTTTCGCTTCTTCTTCTCCCTGCGCAATCCGTTTTCCAAGTTCCACTTCTTCTTCTGCAGTCAAAAGAGGAATTCTTCCAATCTCTTTTAAATACAGTTTCAGCGGTTCTGTCAAATCTACGGAATCCGGGATTGAAATTTCCATCTCTTCACTCATAAATTCGTATACCTTTCTCTTGTTTCGTTTTCAGATTGCTCCTAAATCTTCTCAATAATCCGTCCACTCCGGTAAGCCGCCAGCAGTGCTTCCAAATCCGCGACTTGTTCTTTTAATACTTTCCCGATATCCGTTCCTCCAACCATACACCGGTTCATGACACGTTTTACTACCAGATAATCCGAGTGGATATCACTTCCCTTTTCCACCGCTGCCTCTTTTGATTCAAAAGGTTCATGTGCCACCAGTACCAGACCGTAGGAATTATATACCAGAGTGTATCCGGCAATTCCGGTTTCTTTTTGATAGGCTCTGGAAAAACCGCCGTCAATCACCAGCACCTTTCCATTACATTTCACCGGACTTTCTCCGTTTTTACACTTTACCGGAACATGCCCGTTCACAATATGCGCCCCTTCCGGATGAAGCCCAAATTCTTTCAAAATGGAATCCACGATATCCTCCCTTTCCAGAAGATGATAATACGGATTCTTTTTCTCTGTATGGGTTTCCGGTTCTTCCAGAAAATACCGCTCAAAGGTCGCCATCTTATC
>CASERA010000310.1 GCA_949290175.1 uncultured Ruminococcus sp. | reverse complement strand
CCACTCTTTGAAGGAAGTTTTTTCAGGATTTCTTTTCTCTCCATTTCGTTCACCTCTTTGTCTTTTAAAAATTCAACTGTTTTGTAAACTCACTCACTGTTCTCATAATAGCAGGATATGTAATATCTCTTGCATATAAGTTCTGCGTCTGATACCTTTTCCATAAATTCTGCAGAACGGTTGATTCCTTCAATGCAGGTAAAATTCGCTCCGTGTCCTGCAGAATGGATAAGGATTCTCTTTTCTTTGCCGTAGCAAGAACCGCTTGTTTCAGAAGATTCCAGTCCGCATTTTCCCGGTATAGCTGATATAAAAGATGTAAGTCATAAAAATCTCTTGCCCGTGTATTTCCTACATTCCTTCGGATGATGGTTTCGTATTTTTCCGCTAATATAGTTTCCTGTGTATAGGCTTTGACCGTTACCTGGCGGTTACCAAACAGGAATGGATAGGAAAACTGAATTTCCCTCGGTGTAATTTCATCTCCGGTTGTTATATCAATCTTCATAGGGATTTTCATTTTTCCATATGTGGCCTGAATCGCAGCACGGAAATTTTCATATTCGTCATTCTCTCGGATAGGCGTTAAGTCTAAAAGCTGAAATTCTATTCCGTCATCCACCGGCTGACTCAAAATTTCACTAACCGCTTTTCGTATATTCTGTTCATCCACTGGTAATCCTTTTACGGTCGTATCCATATCCATTGTGGTGCGTTCTTCAACGCCAAGAATGGCTGAAATCAAAAGCCCGCCTTTTAAAATAAATCTGTCCTTATAGGGAGAAATAGAAAGTCGCTCGATAATCCGTTCAAACATAAAAATTTGCAGGACTTCCTGTGCATGGATTCCTTTTTCCTTAGCCAGATTACGAATGGCTCCTTTTAATTGTTCTAGTGTTTTCATCATAATATCTCCATATATTCTTGCACTTTTTCCTCAATGTTAAACTGTTTCGCATATTCCATCAACTGGATATTGTCACGCTCTTTGGAAGCAAAATATCCTTTCACCGATTGGGCGAAAATCTGTGGATCAGTCTGTTTACGGCTCCGTATCATATCACAGATACATCGTTCTTTGTCATAAACCTTGATTTTCCCGCCTTGCGGTGAAGTCATCTCCATTATACCAATGCTCCATAGTGACGGTTTGATCCGATGGAACTCCACATTAAATAATTCTTCTTTCAGATAAAACACATTATATGTCTTTGGCACCGTCATGGAAATCATCTGTGGAAAACGATCTGACAATCCATGAAAATATAATGCCGTTCCATAAGAGAAAACCCCTTTTTTACATCTGCTCTGCAGCAATACAAATTCATCATTGATACTGTCTGCAAATGAATAAATCCCTCGGCTCTCCCGGATCAGGCTGCCTTCATCCAGATATTTTTTTAACTGTTCCCGGCGAATACCTGCTTCTGTTACGTCCTTTGTGTATAAATAGCCATTTTCTCTAACAAGTTTTTTTAAAGAATCTAAATCGGTCATAGCATCACCCCTCTTATTATAACTTGACACCATTCTAACATATAGTATCAAGTTTGTACATATTCCTGATGATTGTATTATGAGCATTTTCTCTGAATCTATACCTGTCAAATTTGAAGAGAGCCGAATCCCGATTATTATACTGACCGCATTAGATGAAGACGATAACCAGATAAAAGGCTTTGTAGTTTCATCATAATTTTCCTCTCCATGTTTCTTTGATATCTATAAACGTATCCTATTTAAAAAGGTTCATCTTTTTTAAAAATTTTTTATTTGCTCTAATATTTCCTGCTTTGTATAAATTGCAGTGAAATATCCATCTTCTGCAAGTTCATAATCAAACACTTGTTTTAGGTTTGCATCATACTCTTCTTTTGACATCTGCTGCCCATTCCAGTTATAGACATAGATAGGATCTCCATTTTCATCTATCTGCACATTTGCATTATCTTCTGCGCCCCATAATCCCTCTGATATCCTTGTCATAACTCCATTTTGTATGCTGTACACAATGTCGAAATAAACATCCATGTGTCCTCCACCGTTGCAGAGTAGATTTGCATTCTCTATATAAAAAAAACCTAGTCTCCTCAACTGCGTCTCCCTCACACTGTTTCCATCGTAATTGCAAATTTTAACACCTGTTGCTTCAACACCTGTAGACACGGCCAGTTCCGGAATACCATCAGAATCCATTTGGAACAAACCGTAAGAATAATACTCTTCATCAGAAAAAGTATTAAGATAATCAATATATGCCTGTTTCCAATCAGAGGTATCCGTTTCTGAAGTTTGTACAAAATTTATTGTCTTTTTGAATTTCTGCTCCACAATTTTCGCAACTCATAACATCCCCCTATTTGTATAATGCCTCTCAAAATTT
>CASERA010000309.1 GCA_949290175.1 uncultured Ruminococcus sp. | reverse complement strand
TCGGTTGAACTTTCTAAGGAGTATGGGCTGTATCGGCAGGATTACTGTGGTTGTGAATTTTCTATGAGAAGCCGGGAAGCTCAAAAGAAAGAGGAAGCGAATGATTAGAACAGAAAAAGTCTGTTCGTTAGAAATGATAAGAAAGTCAGTAAGATTTTATCTGGACATGTAACACGTTAATGTGTTAAACTAAGTGCAATCTGTAAAAACAGGTAACCAAGGAAGAAAAGAGGGTGAGGAAATGGCACAGTTATGGGGTGGCCGTTTTACAAAAGAAACGGACCGGCTGGTGTACAATTTCAATGCGTCGATTTCCTTTGATAAAAAGTTTTATGAGCAAGATATCCGGGGGAGCATTGCACATGTGACAATGCTTGCAAAACAAGGTATCCTGACGGAAGAAGAAAAGGAAAAGATTATTGCAGGACTAAAAGATATTCAATCCGATGTGGAAAGCGGAAAGCTGGAAATCACAGAGGAGTATGAGGATATCCACAGTTTTGTGGAAGCAAATCTAATTGATCGTATTGGAGAGCCGGGCAAAAAGCTGCATACGGGAAGAAGCAGAAACGATCAGGTTGCTTTGGATATGAGACTGTATACAAGGGATGAAATAGAAGAGCTGGACCGTCTGCTGCGGGAACTGCTGGAAGTTCTTTTGAAGTTGATGAAGGAGAATCTGGAGACGTATATGCCTGGATTTACACATCTTCAGAAAGCACAGCCGGTAACACTGGCGCATCATCTGGGCGCATATTTTGAGATGTTTAAAAGAGACCGCCTTAGAATGAAAGATATTCGCAGAAGGATGAATTACTGTCCGCTTGGAGCAGGTGCACTTGCAGGAACTACCTATCCTTTGGATAGAGAGTATACGGCGGAATTGCTTGGATTTGACGGACCGACGCTAAACAGTATGGATTCTGTATCCGATAGAGATTATCTGATTGAACTTTTATCTGCGATGTCTACGGTTATGATGCATCTGAGCCGGTTTTCGGAAGAAATCATTATATGGAATTCTAATGAATATCAATTTGTAGACATTGATGATGCTTATAGTACGGGAAGCAGTATTATGCCTCAGAAGAAGAATCCGGATATTGCAGAACTTGTTCGTGGAAAGACAGGGCGTGTATATGGTGCATTGATGTCACTTCTAACAACGATGAAAGGGATTCCACTGGCATATAATAAAGATATGCAGGAAGATAAGGAACTTGTATTTGATGCAATTGATACTACGAAAGGATGTCTGGCATTATTTACAGGTATGATTCGTACAATGAAGTTCAATAAAAAGAATATGGAGAACAGTGCAAAGCATGGATTTACCAATGCTACGGATGCGGCAGATTATTTGGTAAATCACGGGGTGCCGTTCCGTGATGCACACGGAATCGTAGGGAAGCTGGTTTTATATTGTATCGATAAGAATAAGGCATTAGATGATATGAGTCTGGAGGAGTTTAAAACAATTTCACCAGTGTTTGAGGAAGATATTTATGATGCAATCAGCATGAAAACTTGCGTAGAAATGCGAAATACAATTGGAGCTCCGGGGAAAGCGGCGATGGAAAAAGCAATTGCAGCCGGAGAGGCATATCTTCAGGAAGAGTGAATCAGATTCAGAACAGAGTAATAAAATAAGGAAAGGAACAGTAGTATGGAACAGAAATTAAGAGTAGGTATTTTAGGAGCAACAGGTATGGTAGGACAGCGGTTCATTTCTTTGCTGGAGAACCATCCATGGTTTGAGGTAGTAACTGTGGCAGCAAGCCCACGTTCCGCAGGAAAAACTTATGAAGAAGCAGTTGGAGACAGATGGAAAATGACAACACCGATGCCGGAAGCAGTAAAAAACCTAGTTGTCATGAATGTAAATGATGTAGAAACTGTAGCGGATACAGTGGATTTTGTATTCAGTGCGGTAGATATGACAAAAGAGGAAATCAAGGCGATTGAAGAAGAGTATGCAAAAACAGAGACTCCGGTTGTATCCAACAACAGCGCACATCGCTGGACACCGGATGTGCCGATGGTAGTACCGGAGATTAATGCAGATCACTTTGAGGTAATTAAGTCTCAGAAAAAACGTCTTGGAACTACACGTGGGTTTATCGCAGTAAAGCCAAACTGTTCTATTCAAAGTTATGCTCCATGCCTGGCTGCGTGGAAAGAATTCGGACCAAAAGAAGTTGTTGCAACAACATATCAGGCAATCTCCGGAGCAGGAAAGACGTTTAAAGACTGGCCGGAAATGGTTGAGAATATCATTCCATATATCGGAGGCGAGGAAGAAAAGAGTGAGCAGGAGCCGCTTCGTGTATTAGGAAAAGTAGAGAATGGTGAGATTGTCAAAGCCCAGCTTCCGAAAATTACATGCCAGTGCCTGCGTGTACCGGTTCTGAACGGACATACAGCAGCTGTGTTTATCAATTTCGAAAAGAAACCGACTAAAGAAGAACTGATTGAAAAACTGGTAACATACAAAGGGTTCCCGCAGGAAGCAAACCTTCCAAGTGCTCCGAAGCAGTTTATTCAGTATCTGGAAGAAGACAATCGTCCACAGGTAAAAATGGATGTAGATTACGAGCATGGAATGGGAGTTTCCATTGGACGTTTGAGAGAAGACTCCATGTTTGACTTTAAATTTGTTGGATTATCCCACAATACAGTAAGAGGAGCAGCAGGTGGAGCTGTTCTGTGTGCGGAAGCTCTGACAGCAAAAGGATTTATTCAGGCAAAATAAAAAGAAAAGGAGGGCGTCATCATGGGAATGACAATGACACAGAAAATTCTGGCTGCACATGCAGGTTTGGACTCTGTGACAGCAGGACAGTTGATAGAGGCAAAACTGGATGTTGTAATGGCAAATGATATCACAGGACCGATGGCCCTGCCGATTTTCAGAGAAATGGCAGAGAATGTATTCGATAGCGAAAAAGTCGTCTTTGTACCGGACCATTTTACACCAAATAAAGATATCAAATCTGCGGAGAACTCCAAATCTATCCGTGAGTTTGCAAAAGAACAGGGGTTGAAGTGGTATTTTGAGCAGGGAAAATCTGGTGTGGAACATGCGATTCTTCCGGAGGCAGGAGTTGTTGTTGCCGGTGAGTGTATCATTGGTGCAGACTCTCATACTTGTACATATGGTGCACTTGGTGCATTTTCCACGGGTGTGGGAACTACGGATATTGCAACAGGTATGGCAACCGGAGAACTCTGGTTTAAAGTTCCAAATGCAGTGAAATTCGTTTTGACGGGAAAACCGGGACCGTATGTAAGTGGAAAAGACATCATCATTCACATTATCGGGGAAATAGGTGTGGACGGAGCACTTTATAAATCTATGGAGTTTACAGGGGATGGAATTGCGAATCTGTCCATGGATGACCGGTTTACAATGGCAAATATGGCGATTGAGGCAGGTGCGAAAAACGGTATCTTCCCCGTAGATGAAAAAACAGAGGCATATATGAAAGAACATTCCGTAAAGGAATACAAAGTGTACGAAGCAGATGAAGATGCTGTATATGATGAGGTAGTGGAAATTGACCTTGCTAAGGTACGGCCGACGGTCGCATTTCCTCATCTTCCGGGAAATGCAAAGACAATTGATGAAATTGAAGCAATGGAGCCGATTCGGATTGATCAGGTGGTGATTGGATCTTGTACAAACGGAAGAATGGAAGATATGAGGAAAGCAGCGGCAATCCTGAAAGGACATACGGTACATCCGGATGTGCGTGTTATGGTCATTCCGGCAACACAGAAAATTTATAAACAGTGTATTGAAGAAGGTCTTCTGGATATTTTTGTAGATGCGGGATGTGCAGTCAATACACCAAGCTGCGGTCCATGTATGGGAGGTCATATGGGAGTTATGGCAGCAGGAGAAAAATGTGTTTCCACAACAAACCGTAATTTTGTAGGAAGGATGGGACATGTGGATTCCTTAATTTATCTGGCATCTCCGGAAGTCGCAGCGGCAAGTGCGATTGCGGGATGCATTGCAAATCCGGAGAAAGTAGGTGACAAATAATGAAAGCACTGGGACATGTTTTTAAATATGGAGATAATGTGGATACGGATGTAATTATTCCGGCAAGATACTTAAATTCTTTTGATCCGCAGGAACTGGCATCACATGCAATGGCGGATATTGATCCGGAATTTGCCTCCAAAGTCCAGAAAGGTGATTTGATTGTTGCAAATAAAAATTTTGGATGTGGCTCTTCCAGAGAGCATGCACCGCTGTGTCTGAAAACCGCAGGGGTAAGTTGTGTCATTGCAGAGACATTTGCCAGAATTTTTTACCGTAACGCGATCAACATTGGTCTGCCGATTATTGAATGCCCGGAAGCGGCAAGAGAAATCGAAGCAGGAGATGAGGTTGAGGTTGATTTTGACAGCGGAAAGATTTATAACAGAACTAAGGGGAAAGAATATCAAGGGCAGGCATTTCCGGAATTCATGCAGAAGTTAATTGCAGCAGGTGGTCTTGTAAAATATACAAATAGTAAGAGAAAGTAAAGAACCTGAAGCACTTTATAAATGGGGCGGTTCAAAAGTCAAAGAAAACTTTTGGGACGCCCTTGACTATTATTAGGATTGGGGGAAAATATTTAGAAGCAGTATGGAGGAAAAAAAGTGAGAGAAGAACAGAAGAAAGGCAGAGTAGTTGCGCTTCTGCCAATTGGGATATTTTTAGTGTTGTTTTTAGGCGTGGGGGTTGTCAGCGGTGATTTTTATGCAATGCCTGCAATTGTAGGATTTCTGATTGCATTGTTTGTGGCGTTTATGCAGAATCCGAAATTAAATTTTGAAGAGAAAATGAAAGTGATTGCTGCAGGAATCGGTGATGAGAATATTATTACCATGAGTTTGATTTTCTTGTGTGCAGGCGGATTTTCAGGAGCTGTCACTGCGGCCGGAGGTGTGGAAAGTGCAGTAAATCTGGGGCTTTCCATCATTCCTGCACCAATTGCGGTTGTGGGATTATTTATCATTGGTTGTTTTATTTCAGTTTCTATGGGAACTTCCATGGGAACTATTGCGGCATTAGCACCGATTGCATTAGGAATCAGTGAAAAAACGGGATTTGCTTTGGCGATTTGTATTGGAGCTGTCGTTTGCGGTGCAATGTTTGGTGATAATTTATCTATGATTTCTGATACGACAATTGCAGCAGTAAAAACCCAGGGATGTGACATGAAGGATAAGTTCAAGGCGAACTTTTTAATTGTTCTTCCGGCAGCTATTCTGACAGCTGTTCTTTTCTGGCTGATTACAAGGAACGGAAACTTTCAGATTACCGGGAGTTTACCGTTTAGTATTTGGAAAGTGATTCCATATCTTCTGGTATTGGTTGGAGCGCTAATTGGAATTAATGTATTTGTGGTTCTGATTGGAGGAACCGTAGTATCTCTGATTGTTGGTATTGCTACCGGAAGTATAGAGCTGATGAAGGCTTTCAGTGTCGTCGGAGATGGAGTAACAAGTATGTATGATATTACTGTTATTTCCATTATCGTGGCATGTATTGTGTCTTTGGTTCGCGAATATGGCGGAATTGAATTTATTTTGACGCAGATTAAAGGTCGAATCAAAGGAAAAACAGGCGGACAATTGGGAATTGCATTTCTTGCTTTATTTGTTGATTTATGTACTGCGAATAATACGGTTGCAATTGTAATAGCAGGGCCGATAGCAAAAGAAATCAGTGATGAATTCGAAATTGATGCAAAACGCTCGGCTTCTCTGCTGGATATTTTTACTTCTGTTGGGCAGGGAGTGATTCCTTATGGTGCACAGCTTCTTTCGGCAGCAACGCTTACCGGACTGACACCGTTTGATATTATCCCATATCTGTATTATCCAATCCTGATGGGAGTGAGTACGATTCTCTTTATTGTATTTTGGAAACAAAATTGATAAAATAAATGACATATGGTATAATTTACTGCAGTAACACAGTGAAGAAAGAAAAAAGAGGGCAATAGAATGAATCTATTATACAAGAGTACAAGGAATTCAGACAGAACGGTAACAGCTTCCGAGGCAATTTTAAAAGGGCTTGCAGAGGATGGAGGACTTTTTGTTCCTGAACAGCTTCCGAAGCTGGATGTAACAATGGATCAGTTAAAGAACATGACGTATCAGGAAACAGCATATGCGGTGATGAAGCAGTTCCTGACAGATTTCACAGAGGAAGAGTTGAGGCACTGTATCAACAGCGCGTATGATTCTAAATTTGACACAGAAGTGATTGCGCCGCTTGTGAAGGTGGGAGATGTCTATCATTTGGAGCTGTTTCATGGAGCCACAATCGCATTTAAAGACATGGCGTTGTCGATTCTTCCACATCTTCTGACAACAGCTGCTAAGAAGAATCATGTTACGAAGGATATCGTGATTCTTACAGCAACATCCGGAGATACGGGAAAAGCTGCTCTGGCAGGATTTGCAGATGTGCCGGGAACTAAAATTATTGTATTTTATCCGAAGAATGGAGTAAGCAAAGTACAGGAATTGCAGATGGTGACTCAAAAAGGCGAGAATACATATGTAGTTGCGATTCATGGGAATTTTGACAATGCACAAAGTGGAGTGAAAGCATTGTTTGAGGATAAAGAGCTGGAAAAAGAACTGGATGCAGCCGGATATCAGTTTTCTTCCGCAAACTCCATCAATATTGGCCGTCTGGTTCCTCAGGTTGTCTATTATGTATATGCTTATGCAAAGCTGCTGCAGAATGGAGAAATTAAAGCTGGTGAGAAAATAAATGTGACAGTGCCAACCGGGAATTTTGGAAATATTCTGGCGGCATATTATGCAAAACAGATGGGAGTGCCGATTGCAAAATTGATTTGTGCATCGAATGAGAATAAAGTTCTGTTTGATTTCTTCCAGACGGGTAAATACGATAAAAACCGTGAGTTTGTTCTTACGTCTTCCCCATCTATGGACATTCTGATTTCCAGTAACCTGGAACGCCTGATTTATACAATTGCAGGACAGGATGCAAAGAAGAATAAAGAGTTGATGGAGAAATTAAAAACAGAGGGTGCATATGAGATTACAGAAGAAATGAAAGCAAAACTTTCTGATTTTGCAGGTGGGTATGCAACAGAAGAAGAGACAGCCCGTATAATCCGTGAGACATATGCAGATACCGGCTATGTAATGGATACGCATACAGCAGTTGCTGCTTATGTATGCAGGCAGTATAAAGAGGCGGGAAATGATACGACAAAAGCGTTGATTGCTTCTACTGCGAGTCCTTATAAATTTGCAAGAAGTGTGATGACTGCAATTGATGAAAAATACGCAGATATGGATGAGTTCGATTTGGTGGATGAATTGGAAAAGGTATCTCAGGTTGAGATTCCGAATGCCGTGAAAGAAATCCGACACGCAGAGGTGCTGCATACAAGAGAATGTGATGCAGATAAAATGAAGGAGACGGTGAAAGAAATCCTGAGAATCGAGGTATAGAATATGGGAGATATGGATCAGATTTACGGAGCACTCAGTATCATTGTGCTAGGGTTTGGTATTTATAGTCTATATGCATATTTTAAAATGAAAAAAGACGGACATATCAATGAAACGCTTCTGCTGGGGAAAAGTTACACCGAACAGATGTGTAAAGATAAAAATGCTTTTGTAAAGAAAGCTCTGCCGGCAGTCCTGGTTTTAGGGATTGCAGCACTGATTTATGGAATCGTGGCATTTGTACATTATTATGTGACGCCGCTAGGAATCGCTGAAATTGCCGGTATGATTCTGTTTCTCATTATTTTATTTTGGTTTGGATTT
>CASERA010000308.1 GCA_949290175.1 uncultured Ruminococcus sp. | reverse complement strand
AGTAAGGAGATGCAGTACATCTTCTCACCTGACAAGAAATTCAGAACATGGAGAAAACTGTGGATTGCATTGGCCGAGACAGAAAGAGAACTTGGATTGAATATCACAGAAGAGCAGATTGAAGAACTGAAAGCACACGCAGAAGATATCAATTATGATGTTGCAAAAGAGCGTGAAAAAGTTGTAAGGCATGATGTAATGTCACATGTATATGCTTATGGAGTACAGTGCCCGAAGGCAAAAGGGATTATTCATTTAGGTGCGACTTCTTGCTATGTAGGTGACAACACGGACATTATTGTAATGGCAGAGGCATTGAAACTCGTTAGAAAAAAACTGTTGAATGTGATTGCAGAACTGGCAAAATTTGCCGATGCCCAGAAAAGCCAGCCGACGCTGGCATTTACCCACTTCCAACCTGCGCAGCCTACTACAGTAGGAAAGAGAGCAACCCTCTGGATGCAGGAATTTGAGATGGATTTGGAGGATTTGGAGTATGTACTGGGAAGTTTGAAGCTGCTTGGATCTAAAGGAACAACCGGAACACAGGCAAGTTTCCTGGAATTGTTTGATGGAGATCAGGAAACCATCGATAAAATCGATCCGATGATTGCTAAAAAGATGGGATTTCGGGCATGTTATCCGGTGTCAGGACAGACATACAGCAGAAAGGTAGATACGAGGGTATTAAATGTACTGGCAGGAATTGCGGCAAGTGCACATAAATTCTCCAATGATATTCGTCTGCTCCAACATTTAAAAGAAATAGAAGAGCCATTTGAAAAGTCACAGATTGGTTCCTCTGCAATGGCGTATAAGAGAAATCCAATGAGAAGTGAAAGAATTGCCTCCCTGTCCAGATATGTGATGATTGATGCACTGAATCCGGCAGTGACTTCTGCCACACAGTGGTTTGAAAGAACACTGGATGATTCTGCAAATAAACGTTTAAGCATACCGGAAGGATTTCTTGCAATTGATGGAATTCTGGATCTTTGCTTGAATGTGGTAGATGGTCTGGTTGTATATCCAAAAGTAATTGAAAAACGTTTGATGTCTGAGCTTCCATTTATGGCTACTGAGAACATTATGATGGATGCGGTAAAGGCAGGTGGAGACCGACAGGAACTGCATGAAAGAATTCGTGAGCTTTCTATGGAAGCAGGAAGAAATGTTAAAGAAAAAGGTTTGGACAATAATCTGCTCGAACTAATTGCAGCTGATCAGGCATTTAATATGAGTCTGGAAGAATTACAGAATACAATGGATCCGGCAAAATATGTAGGTCGTGCTAAAGAACAGGTAGAAGCATATTTGAAGAATGTCATCAATCCAATTCTGACGGAAAACAAGGAACTGCTGGGAGTAAAAGCGGAAATCAATGTATAAATTTTTATAAATATGGTAAGATGCAAAGGAATGTTGCGCTAGATTGCGGCGTTCCTTTTTTGCGTATTCAACAGAAGCATATTTTTACCAATGAGAAATGGGAGGAAAAGAAATGGGATTTAGTAATGGAGATTTAGTAGAGGAAAGCAGCAGGTGTGAAGCTGCTTCGGAAATGTGCTGGCTATTAGTGCTGCTTTTGGTATTTTGTCTGCTGGCAGAGCCATTTGGAGAATACAAAAGTATATGGAATCAAAATATAGAAAGGTCAGAAGAAATATATGGATATTTGGAAAGTGAAGAGAATCAAATTCCGGCGGTATTTTTTCTGAAGAATACCGGTGAGGCAGTTTTTAACACGGCACTTTTCTCTATAAATGAAGAAAAGAGAAGCGCTTCGGAGCCGCAAAATACAGCAGTTACTCTAGAGGTAACAAAACCATATGCAGAAGAAGTTTGGACGGACTCCCGGCAAACAGAAGTTCAGAGCATGAGTGTGATTCATGAAAATGCGGAAATAATTGAGAAAACTGAGATTGCGTCTACTTCTGAAACAAGTGGGGAAGTGGAAACAACTTTTAATCCTGAAACGAGCAGTAAAGCGGAAATTGCCACAGAAACAGGAAACGAAACAATGACAGATTCTAAATTCAATATAAATGAAGCCCCAGCACTAGAAGAGGAGATAGTCCATTCAGATATAACGGCGCAGACAGATGTAGAAGATGTTCCGGATTTAGGTGTACCGGATTCAGAGGAAATCTCATCAGAGCTTACAGTAATCAATGGATTTGGGATTGATGAAGAAGGAATGATTTGTGAATTTTATCCTGAAAAAAGTTTATTGGAAGAAGGGTTTCTGGAGTTCCCTGCGGAATATTGTACCGGAATCCGCAGAGGTGTCTTTACAGAAGGTGGGTATGGCATTACGGACTTATATATTCCTTCCAATATAACTATGATTGAAGACGGAGCTTTTTCAGAACTTGTGAACTTGGGATATATTGATGTAGAAGAGGGGAATCCTGTTTATATGGGGGTGGATGGTGTTTTGTTTGACAGTACAATGACCGAAGTAAAGGCATTTCCCGCATCTAGAATCGGGTTTTATGAGATGCCGGAAAATGTAGTGAGAATTGGGGATTATGCATTAGAAAATACAATGTTGTCTAAAATTGATTTGAGAAATTGTACAGATATGGAAGTTGGAAATTATGTGTTTGGCGAATTCCAAGGAGAAGGGATTACTATTTATGTGCCGCAAAACCAGCGGGAATTATATAGCGGAGTCTTTGCGGGCTATTCTATAATTATGGAGTAGAAGAAGGTCAAAAAGGCGGTCTGCGTATAGGAGGAAAAGCGATGGATTATAGGCTTGTGATAAATGTGGCTGTCCTGGCAGGCGAAATTATGCTTAGAAGTGGGGCGGAAACATACCGTGTAGAAGATACGATGAAACACATTCTGGATACAGCCGGAGCACAGTCAGCAGATGCTT
>CASERA010000307.1 GCA_949290175.1 uncultured Ruminococcus sp. | reverse complement strand
TTCCACCTGTTTCCTCAAGTGTATATGTACCATGTACTCCTATTGCATTTGTACAGACCTCTTTACACATACCGCATTTGATACAAAGTTCTTCGTTACGGCGAATACTCGGATTGTCATCCTCAATTGGCACCCGTATCGACATCGGTAAATGCTGTACCATAAAAATTCCCCCTATCTATATTTTCTAGTGGATATTAGTATATCATACTTTTCCATCAAATGCATCCGGAATTTTAGGAAAATCAGATGGTTTTGTATCTGACAACTGAACATGAACGATTGCTCCACTTGTCTTTTTACCGGCTTCTGCCTCTGCTGCTGTTTTAAACAATCTGCTTTCCGGAAGTTTCAGTGCGCCACATGAACCTACCAGTTGAACAAAATATGATGAATCTTGTTTGCTCATAATTTTTGCCTGAACAACCCATTCATTATTTTCTAATATAAAACAAGTATCTCCACGTTTAAATGACATATTTACCTCTTCTTACTTTTAATTTTAAATGATAACTCTATGTGATATAGAAAAAAGGCTTCCAGGAAATAAAATTTCCTAAAAACCTTTGAAATTAAGCTGCCAAGGGGACTTGAACCCCCGACCTCCGCCTTACCAAGGCGACGCGCTACCGACTGCGCCATAGCAGCATCTGTGTTAAACACAACACTGATACTATACATTAACTGACTGCTAATTGTCAATCATTTTCTTTTAAATAAATAGATTTTTTATAAAAATTATTTTCTCCAACTTTTACTGACCGCCATTTAAATCGTAATAAAAGATATACTGCTGCATTACTCCTGCACATCCTTGAAATCTCTCCAACGGAAATCCATCTGGATACTGTGCCTCCAGTACTCTTTTTATATGTACATCGACTGGAAACGCATCCATTTGATGCAGGGCAAACAAACAGATACAATCCGCCACTTTTTCTCCAATTCCGCAAAGTTTCATCAACTCTGCCTTTGCCTCCGGATACGGCATTTTCTCAATTTCCTGCAGGTTAACTTCGCCATCTCGAATACTTCTCGCAGTTTTCACGATGTATTTGCTGCGATATCCCAATCCACAGGCACGCAGTTCCTCTTCAGAAACCATTGCTAATCTTTCTGCTTCCGGGAATGCATAATAAATTTTTCCATTTTTCGTTTCACATTTTTGTCCATATTCCCTGCTGATTGTTTCTATGCATCTGCGGATTCTTTTGATATTATTTTGCTGAGAAATAATAAATGTAATAATCATCTCCCACAAATCTTGCCTTAAAATGCGGATTCCGGTTCCAAACTGCGATGCTCGTTCAAGATAAGCATCCTCTTTTTGAATCATACCGATGTAGGAGCTGTAATCCGTTCCAAGATCAAAATAATTTGCCCAATAATTCTCATATTCTGTCTCAGAGCAATCAAATTTAATTTCATCTCCTGCCTGCTCAATTTCTAGATAATGTTCTTTTGCTATCACGATAAACCTGTCGCCTTCTTCCGTCATCCGAAAACATTGTCCGGAATCACATATCTGGCTTATGGAAAAGTTTTTAAAATTCTTCTTTATCATACTGTTTTCCTTTTTAATCTAACTTCAAAAGCTTCTCTGCTTTGTTTCTGATTCTCTGTAATGCATTATCAATCGCTTTCGGACTTTTATTCAAAAGCTCTGCAATCTTACGATAATCCATTCCCATCAAATGAAGTTCCAGCACATGATTCTCCAACGGGCTCAAATTTTTCTTCAAATTTTCAGAAAAGACCTCTGTAAATTCTTTTCCAAAATACAGGGCCTCCGGATCATTTTCCTGTGCCGCCTCAATTGTATCAATCAATGGTATTTTCTTATCATCATCAGCAGATTCTCCTTCCTCATAGAGTGAAATATAGGAGTTCAAAGGAAAATGTTTTTTTCTCTTTGAAGCTTCAATTGCACTGTACATCTGCCGGGAGACACACAAATCAGCAAAACTGGCAAAAGACGCCCCCAAAGAGGCGTCATAATCCCGAAGTGCCTTGAAAAGTCCGATCATTCCTTCCTGGATTAAATCCTCATTCTCTCCTCCTAAAAGAAACATCGCTCTTGCTTTTCTGCGCACCATCGGCTTGTATTTATTCATAATAAACTCTGTAATTGCAGATTCTCCGGCCCTTAACTCTTCAATCAGTTTCTCATCCGTCAGAACCTCGTATCGCTTCCTCTGCATTTGCTCCTCCTCGTTTTACGCCATTCTCTGACGTACGATTTCATAAGCAAGTACACCTGCTGCCACGGATGCATTCAGTGAGTCAATTTCGCCCTTCATTGGAATACTTGCAATAAAATCACACTTTTCTTTGACAAGACGTCCTACCCCTTCACCCTCATTTCCGATTACAAGCCCAATCGGTCCTTTCAGGTTCAGACGATACATAGACTCTCCACCCATATCTGCGCAGACAAACCAAAGCCCTTTTTCTTTCAAATCTTCCATTGTCTTCGCCAGGTTCGTCACCTTAGCTACCGGTGTATAATTTAATGCTCCGGCAGATGTTTTCGCTACTGTGGCCGTCAGCCCCACCGCTCTTCTCTTCGGAATAATCACTCCGTGG
>CASERA010000306.1 GCA_949290175.1 uncultured Ruminococcus sp. | reverse complement strand
CTTTTTGATTGATTGCATACAGAATCTCAATCTATATAGACCTGTTACACATCATATTAAGAAGAAGAACATAATGCTTTCAACCGAAGTCTTAATTAATCTCTCGGAATCCTGAGTGATTATAGCCAGCTACAGCTTGCAATAAACTTTAATCAGTAAATACTATCCTAAAAGCAAAAATAGACATGCTGAAATACACATATTGTTCTTTCTCTCCGTCCGTCATATAATAAACAATGTTAATTAATTCAAAGGAGTGATACATTGAAACAACAGAAAAAATTAAAACTATGGAAGAAAATTCTAATCATCTTTGCGGGGATTCTGATTATTACCGGAATCGGATGCGGTATCTACATCGGTGATTATTATCATGCCGACAACTCCGCTATGGAAGCTATCGAACATCCTGAAAACGGTATCTCTGTCTCGCAGACAGAAAACGAGCGGATTGTCTTCGCACCGGAAGAGCCTTTGGCAGGACTGATTTTCTATCCCGGCGGCAAGGTCCAGTACGAAGCCTATGCGCCATTGATGGAAGCGTGTGCTCAGAGAGGCATTCTCTGCGTTCTTGTACACATGCCGGGAAATCTGGCAGTACTGGATATCAATGCTGCTGACGGAATACAGAAAGATTATCCTGAAATTGAAAAATGGTATATAGCGGGTCATTCACTGGGCGGTTCCATGGCAGCTTCTTATCTGAACAGCCACACAGAAGAATATAATGGCCTTGTTCTCCTGGCTTCCTATTCTACAGAAGATCTAAGTAAAAGCGGCCTGGATGTCCTGTCCGTCTACGGTTCAGAAGATGGAGTCTTGAAAATGGATTCTTATGAAAAATACAGGGAAAATCTTCCGGAAAGTTTTACGGAGGTTATCCTGCCCGGAGGATGCCACGCATACTTTGGATGCTACGGAGCTCAGGACGGCGACGGGACACCGAATATTACCAATGAGGAGCAGATTCAGCTGACTGCAGATGCGATTGCAGAAATGGTGGTGGAAAAATGAAACCTGACTTCCTTATATCTTATAGCTCCTTTTTCACTTAAGATGGACCGCATCTCATCCACCAGATCTTCAATTTTCGGATTTGTCATCCGGTACAGATATTCGGATGTATCTCCTGATAACCTGTTTGCACCGGAAACAGCCTCTAAGCAATCACAGAGAATTATGAAGAGCATACGCTCCCTTGATGAAATGCCGCTACGGTGCCCTCTATATATACAAGAAAATACAGCCATTAGGAATTTCTCCTTAATGACTGTATACTTTTATAATCCTCTGATGATATTAAGATAATCCTGTCTTTGATCCACAACCGCATAGATGATTACTTCTTTTCTTTCTTCATCTACTTTATAAAACACAAGATTTTTCTCTAATATCAATATTTTAACCCCCTGACGTCTCAGGATAAGATATCTGGGAATCGTTCCAATATTAGGATTATCTCCCAGGCGCAGAATGCTCTGTTCTAGCTCTTCCAGCTTTTGTAATGCAATCTCTGCCCCAAAATTTTCAGCAATATAAAGGATGATTTTATGAATCTGTGCATCTGCTGTATCCGTACGAATAACTGTATAATTCATTCTATTTCTCCTTCAACATTTGCCTTAAATCATGAAAGGTATTTTCGATTGGTTCAATCCTTCCATTTTTCACATCATCTTCTGCCTCCGAAAGAATTTCCAGAAGTTCGATTCTGGATTTCATCCTTTTATATTCTTCATAGGAAAGAGAAACTGTGTCCCCTCTGCCATTCACTGTAATAATGACAGCTTCATTCTTTTCTCTGCACTGTTTTGATATTTCGCTATAATGATTCCTCAAATCTGCTGATGGACGAATAGATTCCTGCAATGAAAACATAAAAATACCTCCTGTCAGTTTTATAGTCATATTATATCACTCTACGACTACAAGCTCAATCAGTATTATTTGCTAAACATCTATTTATTATTATTTTCTTTTATTTCTTCAACCTTACTATGGTTTCACCCATCCAAGGATTTATATATTTATTTCTATCCACCTAATGGAAATAGCCAAACTGCAGCTTATCGGCTCCGAAAAAAGCCTGACCGAAATCAGCGATGAGTTGCATTTCAGTTCTCAAAGCTACTTCGGATCCGTCTTTAAAAAAGTTACCGGCATGACGCCAAGTGCATATCGGGAGAACAAAGGCAACTAACCATAATCTTCCATAATATCTGTTTGATTGAGAGAATCTCCTGTTTGTGTATCGCCTCTGACGTTAGAAAATCTGATATTTATTGTAACAGGTTTTTAGAAATTCTGACGGCAGAAAGCTATCTTTTTATATACCTCTGATTCTTGCTTCTGGGTTTATCCGGTATGGTCATCTCTATCATGTGCATTTCCATCGCAGGACCGAGATAATTCTTCCGAAAGGTTTCTTTGGACTTCAGTCCCAGTTTATCCATGATTGCTCTGGATGTGTATGGAACACCATATTCCATTATCGAAAGCAATTTTTTCACATATTCTGTTACCTGTTCGCCTTCTTCAGAGGACTGCCTTGAAATATCATCCAGAATATCATCTATCTGCTTCAGCATGAATTCAATAAATATATCTGAATTTCCTGCTTTATGACAGTCCGCAATAGTCTGGTAATACTCATCTTGAAACTTCTCAATCTGACTCTCAATAGGTATATACGCAAAAATCCGTTTCCATTTTGAAAGGATTGCAGTGTGCCACAACCTGGCCATTCTGCCGTTTCCATCAGCAAACGGATGGATAAAGACAAATTCATAATGAAATACTGAAGATAAAATCAGGGGATGGACCGTATTTTTCTCCCATTTCTTTCTGTTCCCCCAGAACCATACGACCATCAATTACATCTCTGACCTGTCCGAGAGATAGAGAGTTTGCTTCAATTTTCAGAGAAGAGTGTATAGATTTTATCCTGTTATTTTTCCTTAGATGGGGTTTTGATTCCAGATTCTGAAGCACATTGATTGCCCCGACTTTTTCCGAAATTGAAGACACATACATCAACATTGAGTTTGAAATATGAAATGGTGGCTGGTAAGCTGTCACTTTATAACCTCCTATAAGATCATGCTTATTATCTTGCTTACTATCTTACTATTTTCAGTATACCACAATTCTATGTAACATTATACAGCTTTTATCGCCTGATACAAAAAAGTGCAGCAACAATGTCCAATACTCATTATCAGGTTCCCCTCTGTAGGTGGTAATCTCATCTGCACTGCCGGGATCAGAAACAGACTAATTTATGATTTCCTCGTTTTTTTCGGAACACGAAAAACTCCACAAT
>CASERA010000305.1 GCA_949290175.1 uncultured Ruminococcus sp. | reverse complement strand
TCCGATATAAAAGGGCTCTGCTTCGTTTTCACCCGAATAGATAAAGTCTACCCGTCCAAAGAAGGGAGAAGCCAACATCCGCTCAAATCGATGCTTCAGCTTTAGCTTTTCTCTATTGGCATTGACCTGATGAAGAAGTGCCTGCTGATTGTCGTAATCCTCATATCCGTACTGGTCCATCTCCGTATAATTTTCCCAATAGTATTCATGCATATTTTCAATCTCTTTCTGACCGTCTGATAAAGATTGAGTAACTTCCTGTATTCTATTTTTCAGTTTTCCGGTTACTTCTTCTAAAAACAACGTTCCGTCAAAATATTTATCGTTCATCTTGTACTCCCTTTATCATCTATGTTATGATTTTTATAATATATCATATTATAGAGAGGGAGGGAAATATTATTACAAAAAAAACATTATCTTATCAAAGTAAGTATCTGCTGCTTGCCGTCATACCTGTTTATTTTATGATTGTCGGATTTATCCTTCAGCCTATCCCCGAAATCGGACACGGTCTCCTGGAAATTATCCGGGAACCTGACTTTCTGATTACTGACTATTTTGTTATTGGCGGAATCGGTGCAGCATTTCTTAATGCCGGAACTATCACTTTGATTCAACTTGGAGTATTATATTATTTAAAAATGGAGTTTGATGGACATACGATTACATCCTGCTGCCTGATTTTCGGATTTTCTTTGTTTGGCAAAAATGTTTTGAATATATGGACGATTTTATTTGGTGTTTTTTTGTATGCCCGATATCACAAAACTTCCATCAAAAAATACCTTTATATAGGACTTTATGGAACCAGTCTCTCACCAATTATTACACAGATTATGCATATTGGACAGCTCCCGGTTCTTCCAAGATTGCTTTTATGTTTCTGTGTAGGTATCTGTATTGGATTTGTCCTGCCTCCACTTTCCACTCACGTACATTATGCCCATAAGGGATACTCGCTTTACAATGTAGGATTTTCTTCGGGTATTATTGCAACTGTCGTAATATCTCTGTTTAAGTCCTTCGGTATTGTCCCGGAATCCCGTTTGATTTGGTATGACAGCCAGAAACTTCTGTTTAGTGCTATTCTGATTATCTTGTTTCTGGGAATGATTTTATTTTCTATTTTTCATGAAAAAAAAGCACTCTTTACAGCTTATCGAAATCTTCTGAAATGTTCTGGTATTGCAGGAACTGATTATTGGAAAGATTATGGAGATTTTGCAGTTATATTCAATATGGGAATGAATGGCTTGTTTGCGACTCTGTTTGTCCTGGCTGTGGGCGGTGATTTAAATGGACCTACTATCGGAGGTATTTTTACAATTGTAGGATTCTCTGCTACCGGCAAACATTTACGTAATATTGTGCCAATTATGTTTGGAGTATATCTTGCCAGCCTGACCAAGCACTGGTCTATCAATGAACCGGCCCCCCTTCTTGCCTTACTGTTTTCTACAACACTTGCACCTATTGCAGGTGAATTTGGTATTTTCGCAGGACTCCTGGCGGGATTTCTCCACTCTTCAGTTGCTTTAAATGTGGGAATTGTATACAGCGGCATGAATCTGTATAACAACGGATTCGCAGGAGGCATGATTGCTATTTTCATGGTTCCCGTCATTCTATCTATACGGGACAGAAAAGCCCGTGCAAAAGGTGAAATTTCACTCTAACTACTTTCAATCAGTCTGCTAAGACAACGAAAAAGCCATGCAGGAATCGGACACATTTTGTTCAATCCCAGCATGGCTTTTCTCTTCATTCAGGCTTTCTTTTGTGCCACACTTTCAGCCATTACCAGCACATCATTCTGTTCAATGATAGTATTCCCTCTTGGAATAACTGTTTCATTTTCTTTTTGTATCAAAACAATCAGACTACCTCTGGATACAGTGATATCACCGATGGTCTTGCCTCTCCATTTATGGTGCTTGTCTATAATAATTTCCCTTAACGTCAGATTCTCACGTTCTTCAAATGTTCGTGCGGCCAAAACCAATAAATCCCCGATTTGTATTTTGGTATTTCCATGTGGAATAATTGTTTTATCTTCTCGTATAATCATTACCACCAAAAGGTCACGTATCCCCATGATATCTTTTAACTCCTGACCATTCCATGGGTGATCTTTTCCAATATGCACTTTGATAAAATCAACGTCACTATCTTCCTGATAATCATTAAATGTTTTGTTAACATCTGAATTGACATCAATCATATCCATTTTCCGTGATACCCAGGGCAGCAATGTTCCCTGAAAAGAAATGGATAACAGTACAATACAAAATACCAGATTAAATAAATTATAGCTCAGCTCTACATTCTGAAGCACGGCATATATTGCAAACACAATAGAAGCAACACCTCGAAGTCCCGCCCAGGAAACAACAGCAATTTGAGCTGGCAAAGCGCGGAAACAAGCTAAAATAACACCTACTACAACCGGTCTGGCAATAAAAGTTAAAAAAAGCATCAAAAGTATAGCCGGCAGCAATACTTCCGGAAGTTCTAGTGGTGTTACCAGCAGCCCTAGTAAAAAGAAAATAAGCACTTGTGCAACACTGGTTATAACATCAAAAAAATGCACCAGATATCGTTTCTTAGGAAGGGCTGCATTTCCCATATAAATTCCACATAAATAGACACTCAGATATCCGTTGCCTCCAACAGCTGATGCTATGGCATAAGAGACTAGTGCCACTGCAAATACCAATACTGTCTTTTCATGTTCCCCACTGAATAATATAGAAGAATTCAGTACCCACACTGTTAATTTTCCTAGTAAAAGTCCACAAAGAATTCCAAATCCCATTTGTTTTGCAAACATAAGTGGAATTGAAATTTCCTGTACGGACATTAACGCAATCACGAGCACTGTCATCATATATGAAGTTGGATCATTAGAGCCTGATTCCAGCTCCAATAAAGAGTCTGTGTTATATTTTAAAGATAATTTTTGAGAACGTAAGATATTAAAAACGGAAGCTGCATCTGTTGACGATATGACCGAACCGATTAAAAAACTTTCCAGCCAGGAACAACCTAACACATAATGACCGAAAACGCCAATGAGAGAAGCTGTAAATATAACTCCTAATGTTGATAAGACTGCAGATTTAACAATTACCGGCTTTGCTGATTTTAAATTTGTACCAAATCCTCCATAAAACATGATAAAAATCAAACTTATGGAGCAAATCGTTTCGGAGATTTCATAATTATTAAAGGTAATTCCCAAAATACCATTTTCTCCAAAAATCATACCCAAAGCGATAAAAAATAAGAGTGACGGGACGGGTATTCGCTCCAGAAAACGATTTAATAAAATACAGATTAGAATCACTGTACCTATTAGTAAAAGATATAAATTCATATTATTTCAGTCATCCTTTCTTTATGTATATATAATATAAGCCGTCCAAAATGGCAGTAAACTGCCGTTTTGGACAGCTCTTTTACTTATAACCTATTTGCTCTACTTTCATTTATCATTTTATTGTACAGGCCTCTTGATAAATAATCATTCGTCCTTTTCCTTTTAGTTTCACTTCATATAATGACTCATCAGCTCTCTTCATCAATTCTGTATAGGATATTCGCTGCCCTTTGGTTGCTGCAACTCCAATGCTGTATGTAAGATAAAATTCATAACCACCCAGGCAGACTGTTCTTTTAGATGTCTCTAACAGCGAATGGATTCGGCTAATGACGTCTTCCTCTTCGATACCAATTAACAGAAGAAGAAACTCATCTCCACCATACCGGCAGATATAATCTTCTTGTCCCAGAAATTCAGTTAGCCGTTTAGCTGTCAGCTTAATTGCTTCATCGCCAATTAAATGACCATATCTATCATTAATAGATTTGAAATTATCAATATCCACAATACACAGGAAGGCTGACATCAGTCCTCTATTCGCCAATAGCTGTTTATAGTAGTATTCAAACATCGCACGTGTTGGAAAACTAGTCAAATAATCACTATTGCTTAACAAATTTTCACTTACCTGCATATAATTTAAGATATTATTATTCTTATCTTTAATAGGTACAATATAGTTTTTATCATGTCCTATAAATTCTGTGCCTTTTTTAAACCGTGTCTCGTACTGAGCTCTTCCTCCCTTTTTCAGTGTCTCTTCTAAATTCTCAAAATCAATACCTATAATATAAGGCTTCACCAAATCAATCAAACGGTCTGCATTCGCATCAAAATAAGTACATTTTTCGGCTTCACTATTTTTATATACAATATTTCCTTCCGAATCAGATATTATAATCTTATTCGGAAGATGCTGCAGATAGCTGTTAAATTTCTCCCGCTCGTACTCAATACTCTTCATCGCAGTAACATCCATGATAGTTATATAAAAACAATTATACTCCTTATCATAACACGCCGTATCATGTATATAAATAATCTGTCCGTCTTTTCTGCGCATCCGGAATTCAAAGTCGAGATTTTCCCCTCTTTCAATGGATGCAGCAACATCCATCAGGATTTCAGAAACATCATCAACCACCATATCCGCAAAACGATTTCCAAAAAGACGTTTAACTTCCTCCTTCGTATAACCTACAATGGTATAAAAATAATCATTTGCATATAGTATTGTAGAATAATTATCATTTTTACAATAAAGAACTCCTGCATGAATCCTATTTAAAATATTTTTAACCCTTTCATCAATTTGCCATTCTAGCATATTAAAAACCCCTGATAATATTATAAAATAAAACTAAAACCATACCTAAAAAGTGAATCCATTCTCTATACATTACTCACTTTCCAGATATGGTCTTCATTCGTGAAACATTTTCAAATTATTTTCTAAATTCTATAACTGTTATCATTATTCTGCAAATTACTTAATTACTTTGTATTATAACCTCCAGAGCTACTATTTACATTACTTTATAAACACCATACCCTTTTCTATCACTTGCCTACCTGTTGTATATTCTTATACTACAACAACTTCTTTTTTTTGTCAACAGAACGCAACATTCAAAAATTTTTTAAGCTGTACTGTACAAGCAGGAAAATTTATATTATACTACTCACAGCTTTACTTGCTATTCAGCAAGATTATTATTATTTTATAGAATTAAGAGGAATATTTATGCAGGAAGAAAATAGAAAATACGGTCTTTGGACAACTATTGCTATGGTAATTGGTATTGTTATCGGATCAGGTATCTTTTTTAAGGCAGATGATATACTGATTCTTACAGATGGAAATGTGGCAATTGGATGCTTCGTCTTAATCGTAGGAGCCGGTGGAATTATTTTCGGCGGCATCACAATTGCAGAGTGGGCAAAACGAACCGATGATGCCGGCGGATTAATCAGCTATGGTGAAAAGGCTTATGGAAGCCGGTTTGCCTTCCTGATTGGCTGGTTTCAGATGGTCGTCTACTATCCAGCACTGACTGCCGTAGTCTGTTGGGTTGCATCCAATTATACACTACAACTGTTTGCAAATGTAGAATTTTTACAAGGAAAAATCTGGCCTCTTACTTTTTTATACATGGTGCTTTTATATGCCATAAATACTTTTGCGCCAAAACTTGGCGGCTATCTGCAAACTTCTACAACATTTATCAAGATGATTCCACTTTTGCTTATTGCTATTCTTGGCGTTCTGTTTGGCGATCCGTCCAGTCTGCAGCCTGATTCCATTACAGGTGCCGGAATAATTTCCGGAAGCAGTGCTGTTGTAGCTGCAGCTTTTTCATATGATGGGTGGTCGATTGCACCTTCTATCTGCCACGAAATCAAAAATGCCAAAAGGAATCTTCCTATGGCACTTACAATTGCACCGATTGTCATACTGGTAATATATCTTTTATATTTTCTCGGTATTACGTTTTTACTTGGTCCGGAGCAGATTCTGAAGCTTCAGGATGCTGCTTTTGAAGCTGCTTCTGTCAAAGTTATAGGAAATGGTGCTGCTAAACTGCTCCTTGCCGGTGTTGTGATTTCTGTACTTGGTACATGCAACGGAATTATTCTGGGAAGCTGCCGTGTTCCACATGCACTTGCCGTTAGAAAAGAATTGCCTGGCTATGAAAAGATAGCGAAGATCCATGAACGTTTTGAAGTTTCCTTACGTTCCCATCTGCTCAGCTTTCTACTTTCCTGTGTCTGGCTGTTTATACACTATCTTTCTGTTGAAAGCACTGTGTTCCATAGCTTTCAGCTGGATGTTTCCGGACTTCCGATTGTGATTATGTACATCTTTTATTTTCTTCTCTACATTGGTGTACTACGCTATGCATGGAGAGGAAACATTAAGAGTAAGTTTTTTGGTTACATTTGCCCGGTACTGGCGTGTCTTGGTGCAGGTATCGTTATTTATGGGGGACTAAGTTCTCCGAATGGAAAGATGTATCTACTAATCTCCTGTACAGTTTTAATCAGTGGATATGGTATGCTCAAGGCATTGGGGAAAAAGCACTCCGCGTAATTGAATATTTATATTAGAGCTGATGGTTTTCAAACCCTCAGCTCTCCTTTTGTTTTCTCTCACATTACAGAGCCTTTCCCTATATTGTGGTATTGTTTGCCATAAAGTCTAAAAAATTACTAGAATTCAATTGTATCCGGTTTTTACATCCTTCGTCAGACGAGAGAAGTTCTTGATAAATTTAATCATTAATAATGTTGACACAGAAACATCATTAATGATATCATGAACGAGTTTTTTGGAGAAATATTATATTTGATAAACATCGTGAATCTTCTCTTTCTTGTGTAAATAATTGTCCAATGAAAGCGCTCCCAAGTAAAAGGAGATAAGAACTCACAGGCTAGATTTAGAAATAACCATGTTTTATTAAAAAAATTATTAGCTCTAATAATCAATAAATCAGTAAGGAGTGGATATACTTTGTATTACATTAGTAGCAGCTTTGCTCGAATTAGTATAATATTGCTTATCTTTACAGCTTTACAATACATAATCAGAAGAAGCGGAAAGTATTCAATAAACTGTTTTTTTAGAAAATATCATATAGGGGCTGGAATATTAATGATTATTACTAGTTTTCTACACGGTATTTTTGCAGGAAACGAAATAACAACTACTTTCAAAGACGCCAAAATTGCCTCTAACTTTTTTACATTAAATTTAGGAACAATTTGTTTCATTGTTCTGTTGCTTTTATGTATTACTTATTTATTGCGAAGACTGTTAACAGAAAGATGGGTTATTCTTCATAGAGGATTAACAATCCTTCTTATATTATTAACGATCCTTCATATATATAATGAGTTATAGAATACAAGCATTTCCTCGCATATTGTTTTTGTAGGAATCAGTTGCAGAAATGCCACGGCAGGTTTCTGAAGATGTCTGATGCTCTGGTGTACACCATGCAAGATCCAGTTTTAACTGCCGTGATGGAATCGCACCTTATTTATATTATGGTCTAATCTTTTATCAAAACAAGCTATAAATATTTACTATATCCTTTTTCCGGGAAAGGCATTTCCAGGCCTAATACCCGCGGCCACAGATTCTTATCATCTATGATAAATCCCATAATCATTCCCATATGAGTATGTAAATGCCTGAATTGTGCTAAAATCAACGTAAATTTGCAATATTCACATCCCACGGGATACTCTAATAGTTTCTCATCTTCTAACTCTGATATATAGCTCAATATTTTATTTTTAACATCTGAGAAATAATCACTTATTTCTTCTCTTGAAAGACTTTTGCTAGAAACTACATCAAGATTATTCAAATCTGCCTCATGTATAGAAGATTCCCTGAAATTTGTATCTCTTGGATTAATATACCATAAATCTAATGAATGGAGCATATGGTATATATGTTTCCAACAGGGCATGTCACAATATCTCTTATCCCATAAGTCATCTGGTACACAATCAATAACATTTTTTACTTCCCATAATGCCCGCTTTGTCTGCTCTTCTATAATATCAACCAATGTACTCTGTTCCATTTTTAATCTTTACCTCCTCTTAAACCAACGGATTAATTCTGTTTAATGGCTTACCATCCTTTGCCAGCTCCCAGTTTTGCATTAATAATTCTCCCATCATTCCACCTCAAATTTCAATTTCAATCTTTCTTCCTTGTCAAAAATATTCCAACAATTGCCCCTATAAGGATAATCGGTACTAATCTAACAAACAGCCATTCAGATGCGTGAAAAACCACTCCGACAACGGCAGTTTCAGGATCACTATAATCCCAGCCTAAGTATGGACTGTTTAATACTATTAAGACCACAGACACTGTTACTATGACCACACACAATGAGATAAATAGCCAATGAAACATTTTTCGTCTTGTAGCCGCCCTTTGAGCAAGCTGCAAGTTTATAATCTCCAGTTTTTCAGAAATTGCTTTTAAATCATCAGTTTTCGGCTCAGCAATCGTTTCTCCGAGCAAAGTGCTTACGGGTGTTTCAAGCACTTCTGATATGGAAATTAACATATTAGAATCTGGAACTGACAGTCCCGTTTCCCTTAGTTAAAGATATTGTTATCTCTGAGTGCCGAGTATCCCCGACACTCAGATGTTTGTTCTTAATCAATCTTGCCGATGAAGCGATAGTAAATATCTACTTTCTGCTTTCGGCTGCCGTCCTCGTTCTTCACAGCTTCGTGAACTACGATTTTCTCAATCAGCGTGTTCAGAAGTTCGGCGGTCAGTTCCGTTGGATTGGAGCATTGCTTAATCAGTTCAATCCAGTTTTCTGCATCCACCGCTGTCTGCACAGCAGCTTCCATTTCTTCTCGCAGTTGCTGGATTTTATTGTCCAGCTCCCTCTGCTCTGACTGATACCTTTCGGACAGCATATTAAAGTTGTATTCTGTAATTCTTCCAGCAGACCAGTCCTCGTACATTTTCGCAAAC
>CASERA010000304.1 GCA_949290175.1 uncultured Ruminococcus sp. | reverse complement strand
CCGCATTCTGTCTCTTGTCTATAAAAATATCTTTCAATCAATCACTCCAATCTTAAATTGAGTATAGAAAAAGCGGTCAATCATGTAAGACTAACCGCTTCGAAAATGTGAATATGAAATTACTTATTGCTTTGTTTGAACATTGAGTTGTTCCTCAATATTGCGTCCGCTATACATTACACGGATAATGGTTACAATCTGTGCTTCTATATCTGGAATATAAAACACAATATAATTATCCACGGAGACAAAACGTAACCCTCGGCTATACCACGGCTCATCATTGTATCTCGGATAGCGTTCAGGCATTTCATCTAAGCTCAATATCTACTTTTCCAATCGTCTCAGTTGCCTTGTAGCGGTTTCTGGCGATAAAAGTTCAAAAGCAATATACTCAAATATCCCTCTTAAATCATTTTCTGCTTGTTCTGACGTTACAACTCTAAAAATCATAAGCCATAATCTTTGTGAATGTCAGCAAAGACGGTTTTTGCATCTTTGGTACGTCCTGCTTCCATATCCGCATATCCTTTCTCTAATTCCGCATGAAGTTCCTCTTTTGACAACATACTCATATCTAAAGGCTTTCTATCGGGTATTTTTACTTCAAAGGGAAGCCCTCTGTGCAGGATAATCTGTTTATAAAACATATTGATTGCATTAGAAGCAGGAATACCGAGGACAGACAAAATACTTTCTGCCTGTTCTTTGATTTCTGGCTCTATCCTAGCATATAAATTTGCTGATTTTGCCATATAGCAACGCTCCTTTCTTTGGATAGTCTTTTTCTCTATTATACACGATTGTCCATACATTAGCAATACATGCTTTTTACACATTTCAGCATTTCTTTTTTTCACTTTTCAAAGTTTGGTAAATTTACCTTCGGATTTTACAGGGCAGAGTTTGCCCTTGATACGCTGACTATGTTTGACAGGGTCGTTGACCTGACAGAAACAATCTGCCAAAATATTGATAAAGAAAAAGCTTCTATGCTTCTCTTTGATACTTCCGGAATTAATTCATTCTGTGACTTGAACTGCATGTCCACCTCCTCAGAATGCAGCAGGCTCCACGCCTGCATTGCATCATTATTGTTCATATTGAAACAGACATTTTTATTCACCAATTCTTATAAAGGAATTTTTATGATAACTTGTGCTCCTTTTGTTTTTTCTGAATTTCTCAAAATTATCTGTCCATTATGTTGCTTCACAATCGTGCTCACTATATACAGCCCCATCCCAAAATGAAGCTTAGAGCTTCTGCTCTGCTCGCCCATGTAAAAGCGTTCCTGTGCGTGTTTCAATGCTTCATCAGAAAATCCGCAGCCACAATCAGTCACACTGATTTCTAAATATCCATTTGTACTGCCAGCTTCTATATACAAAGGTGTATTTTCTGGTGCGGAATCAGAAGCGTTTGAAATTAAGTTCATGACCGCACGTTCTAACAGCATTATATCACCGTTAATTGTTTGAGGAATATTTCGCTGTGTCTGCACTAATTGTATATGCTTATCCTTACAGATAATATCTGTCTGAGATAATATGTGTTTCCAGAAAGCAGGAAAATTTATCTCCTCTTTTTGTAACTGGTATCCGGCTGACGCTTTGGATATATCAATCAAAATTTTAATGTACTGCTTCATTTGTTCAGAACTATTCATAGCATAAGAAGTATAAATTTTTTGTTCTTCATCAAGAGTTGTTTCCTCCAAAAGGTCTATATTGCCTTGAATAACAGTTAACGGTGTCTTTAAGTCATGTGCTAATGACGCTATCTGTTCTCGTTGAGCCTGTTCTGCCCGCCATTGCTGTTCTAAAGAATCTTTTAAACTATTTCTCATATTGTCGAATGAGAGCAGTACATCTTCAAACTCAGTAATTTCAGAGTGTTCAATTTCAAATTCAAGGTTCTGTTTCTCGATTTCTTTGGTCGCTTTAAACAGCGGCAATAATTCTTTTCTTAGCTTTTTTGCAAAGTGCGCAGTTAAGAAGATACACACTATCAGACAATTCAAAATCATTACACCTATCATCAGTACTTCAGGAGAGGGTAAATGTTCATTTAACCACGGGGCAATAAACTGTGAGCCGATGTAATACTGTAGTATGATATATTCATCATCACGGGAAACAAGAATAAATTGTGTTTTTCCGCCTAAAACCATTTGTCCGGTTGTAGCAAAAGTCATTGCCTGTTCCTGCTCGTTCTCGGACATATTGGTGCTGATAAATTTATAAGACTTATCCAGACGCAAATACTTTGTTCCAATAGGCAGACGAATATCCATAATATCTGGCGCAGCAGTCAATACAGGAACAAGCGCTTTTGTCTGCTGTTCACAATTATTGGCAAATGTAACCAAACCTAAATTTGCCATCAGAAGTAAAATGCAGAATGGAACAGCGACAGCCATTCCTAGTCCAGTCAATAACCATACAAGAAATTTCCAGAACGCTTTTTGTAATGATGTTTTCTTTCTTATTCCCATTTATATCCAATCCCCCATACCGTTGCGATTGGCTGTACATTCATTCTGCCAAACTTTGCTCTGATATTTTTAACGTGTGTTGAAATCGTTGAATTATCACTTTCGCCGTCAAAGCTGAAAACAGCTTCATATATCTGCTCTTTTGAAAAAACCTGCCCTTTATTTCTGGCTAGATATTCACAAATCAAGTATTCACTTTTCGTAAATGATACGGACTGATTATCCACTTTTATTTCTTTCGCTGATAAATCAATTTTAATATGGTCAAAATTAAGCGAGCGATGGCGCTCTCTTTTTTCCCGTCGCAAATGGGCATTTACACGGGCACGAAGTTCGGCAATACGAAATGGTTTTGTTAAATAATCATCTGCGCCTAAGCCCAGACCGTAAGTAATGTCATTTTCCATTGTCTTAGCCGTCAAAAACAGCAGGGGACAATCTATTAAATCACGAATTTTCTCACAGAAAGAAAAACCGTCTATGTCAGGCATCATTACGTCCAAAAGAATCAAATCATAATGGTTTAGATTATCCAAAGAAACCTGTTTAGCAGAGGAATATACAGATACTATGTGTCCGTCTTTTTGCAATCCGTTTTTTACTAACTGCAAAATCATTTCTTCATCATCAATTACCAATATATTTGACATTATATCCATCTCCTTTTGCCAGTTCAATCAATATTTTGTTTAACGACCTATTCATAATTTTTTCTTCCTTCCCAGCGATTGACCCATATACATACTGCAGTCAAAGCAACTCCGGTTAATAATGTCATGATCAATAAATCTGTTATGTTTAAAGGCATTTGTCCGTATAGGAAATTATGGCAAAGCTCAATACTCCATGCAAAAGGTATATACTTGAAAATTCCTGCTAATGTTATATTGCTATATAAAATCACCTGTAAACTCTCAAATACTCCAAGAAACAATGAGATACCAAGTCCAAAACGAAACCCTAAAAATAAGTGCCAGATATAAATAATAACATTACTTATAATGAGCAGAAGACCAGCTTTTAAAAAGAATGTTAAGGGAATGTCAGCTAAAGAAAACACTTGTAATCCAATGAATAAAGTAATCATTAACAGCAGCATAGCAAGAAGCCCCGTCCCAACAAAGAAAAGCAGTTTCCCGACATAGACAGTCGTTCTACTTTTCAATGAAAGGAACATTTGAAAGCGGGAGGCTTTTTCTTCTAATAGAGTATTCAGCCCTGTAACAATGCTGATAAGTAACGGAAAGATAGTTGCCGTTAATTCCAGCAAAAGTTTTTCTTTGTTTAACTCTGGAACAGCACTATAAAGAGCAAAATAAGCAATAAACAGCATAACCCCCGCCACAGGCAAAATGATGTGCAGCAGCCAATATGAAGTATGCTTTATTTTAGCTATTTCAGAACGTATTGCCTGCACCATAGTTTAAACCTCCTGCTTGGAAAACCATTTTGCACTTATCAATGATAAGAATACAAAAAGGATAACTGATAAAATCAAAGTGACCGGAATCACATTAAATGAAAAACCAGTTCTTGACAGCAAAATACCGTTCAATCCAATCCCCATGAGTGGCTCTGCTAATTTAGCAGACCAGCAATGGGGAAATAAAAACCATATAGCTGTATTCCCTACAAAAGGTGGTAAAAAGATTCCTAAAACAGTATTGATGAACACCGGAAGAAACATTCCCGTCTTTTTGGCCAGAAATAGACAAAGAGGAATTTGCCATATTGAAGCAATACTGATCAGAACACTTCCTGTTAATATCTGCAATGGTTTATAGACTGCTATTGCAGGTGCAATTATGTTTCCAATACAGATATAGAGTGATAGAATGACAGCTCCGATCAATACCTTTTCAATTAGCACAATATTTTTAGAAATCCAAAACTTTTCAAGATAAACAGGCATTGCAAATACTGAATAATATTTGCCAGCTCGTTCTTCTTTCTGATTTACAAGTGAGCAAAGAATTGCAATCATGCCGGGAAGCAAAAACGCATACCACCAATATAACGACATATACTGATAACCTGTAAACCCTCCAACAACCCATGCGAATATGGCTGTACAAGTCGGTGCAATAATCAAAATTTTATTAGAAAATGCACGTTTATATTTTAAAAGTTCTGATTTAAAATATCTCATATTTACAGCCCCTTTCTATTAGCTTTCACAATATCCATGAAAAGCTGTTCCAAATTATCGCCAGATTGAAATTCTCCCTCATATCCCAGGATACCATTGGAAATGATTCCAATATGGTCTGCAATCTGCTCTACCTCGGAAAGAATATGGCTGGACAGAATAACCGTAATTCCGTGTGCCGAAAATGAACGAATAAGTTCCCGGAGTTCTTCAATACCAACTGGGTCAAGCCCGTTGGTAGGTTCATCTAAAATCAATAAGCGCGGTTTATTGAGAATTGCAAGAGCAATACCTAGCCTTTGTTTCATACCTAATGAGAATTGTCCTGCACGTTTTTTCCCTGTATTTGGAAGTCCTACAATCTCTAATACTTCACGAATTCGAGTATCAGGCAGTCCAAGAAGTTCAGCACGTACTTTCAGATTCTCAAAAGCCGTCAAATTATCATATAATGGCGGCATTTCAATGAGTGTTCCAATGTTTTCAAGGTCATTTCTGCTCCATGCGTGGTTAGAAAATTCAATCTGTCCAGAGGTAGGTCGGAGGATGCCGCAAATCATTTTTAAAATTGTTGATTTGCCAGCTCCATTTGGTCCTAAAAGACCATATATAGAGTTTTCTCTAATATTTAAAGATACATTTTGTACTGCTCTCTGTCGTTTAAAATCTTTACAAAGATTATTTGTTTTTAAAATCATATTCATAATGTTTCGTATCCTTTCTTTAAGTTCAAATATAGAATACAAACCAATCTTGAAGATTTCATAAAGATTTTTATTTTTTCCGGCATCCCCTGTTTATCCTGTCAGGCCTTTTCTCTCGAAAATGCCAGCGCCGCACACACGAACGCGGCCGCAAACACAAGCTGTATCCCTATACTTTCAATCACCTCAGTTCGTATGCTTCCGGTAACCGTGCCATATTTTGTCAACATTTCATTCACTGACTCGTACCAGTATACCGGAAGGAACTGAGCTGCCTTTCTGACGCTGCTGTTTAAGTAGTCCATCTCCACAAACGTGCCGCACAGGAAACACATCCCAAGGGATATGATGTTTACGATTCCATTCAGCGCATTGCTTTCCTTAACAAACACTCCGACCAAATATGCCAGTGACAGCGCCACCAGAAGCATGGCAAGTGAATTGAGCAGGTACCACAGCACTCTGCCGCTGTTTAAAAAGTCTGCGTGATACATGAACAGGACTGCTCCTGTACAGACGGCCCACAGGGCTATGGCAAGCAGACCCGAGGCTGCCAGTCCCTCCAGATTCTGCCGCCTGACAGGTACTGCAGAGGCTCTCATCCTTTTTGGCAGGCTTCCCCGCCGGACTCCCATCAGGATATATCCCATCACATAGCACAGAACACTTAGGAACAGATACGGAAGATAACGGTAATAATATGCATATGCCGGCGTCTTTCCTGCATTCCCGCTGAAATCAATCAGTGTTACTTCCGCCTCCGTCCTTGCACGCATCGCCTCTGCCATCTCTTCTTCTGTAAATCCTGCCGCGCCATAACTTCTAGCAAAGTTCATAAAATTATTGATCTGCTGTTCTACATAATATCCAGAATACGTTCCCGGCACTGTCGTAACTCTCAGAGTCTCCTCTCCCAGAATGCACTTTTCCATGAATCCTTCAGGAATCCGTACAATGTAATCCACGTTCCTGTAGAACAAATCCTCCTGCAAAGATTCCCTGTCGTTCCTGAGCATTGTTACTTCATTCGTCCAGCCAATGTAATCGATCAAACTCTCCGCCGCTGTCCCTCCATCCTCGTCTATAATCCCTACAGGAACGCTTTCCGCCGAATAGTTCTGTCCACTCTTTTCCGCAAAGCTCTGATACATCACCGTGATTCCAAAAAAGATCACAAGATACAACAAGATTATCCATACATTTTTCTTTGCGATCTTCATATATACTTTAAATACTGCCATATCGTTCCCTCCTTATGATCAGAAATGTACCTGCCACCAGAAGAACACACAGAACCGACAAGATCACCATATCCTGCACATACCGGGCCGGTGCGTCATAGACATTGATGCAGTACAATGCATCGGAAATCAGCGCCGCCGGATTGATGCGATTTATGAAAGGTACATGACGGTCTACCACATTTTTCATCTCCGCATTCATCAGACCTGCCAGAAAGCTGAATGTCAGGGAAAAGGCGAGCATGATACCTATTTTCACTCCCTCCCCCATCCTTCCGACACTTGTTATGAACATTCCCATCGTCACTCCGATCATACTGCCGACAAAAAGGATGGGCAGCATTTCCGCATAAGACCCCGCAAATTCAAGTCGAAGAACATATTTCACATATGCAAGAAGGATTAATGTATTCACAAAATGGAGACCGAAAGAAACTATCAACTCTGAGAGGATCAGTTTCATCCGATGAACAGGCCCTGCACATCTGCGCGCTGCCAATGCTGTCAGGTTTGCCTGCAGTCCCATGGCAGAACCGTATCCTAAAAAGCACCCGTACAGACATGCCATTCCAATCATTGCATAGAAAAACTGTGCATTCCCGTTGGTTGTTTTCCCTCCAAGGGAAATCTGCTCTACCGCTGTAGTGTACTCTCCCATTTTCCTGACAGCCGCGGTCATCCCTTCAGGGTGGGACTCTGCAATGTCCTCCAATGTCTGTTTTCCCTCCGTATAGCTTTCCAGAATCATCTGAAGGATGCTCTGAGGAAGGCCATTACCGCTGACCGTAAGTGACGGTTCCTCTCCTGTATAGAAAATTCCTTCTATCTTCCCGTTCTCAAGTGCCTTCATTGCATCTTCCTCACTCATTTCCTCAATACGAATCAAATCCGTATCCATCGAATTGAGGAAGGTAAGAAACACCTCATTTTCCTCCTGTCTTGCCCCGTTTACACTGTTCTGCTCTTCTGTCACCACAGCCACGGACACAGTCTCGAAGTCCGACTCTCCCATCTGTCCGATGGCAAAATACATCAGCGTGGTCAATGCGAGCGGGAAGAACAACGGCCAGAACACAATATTAATATTTTTAAGTTTTGTCAGCAGACTGTATTTCATAAGATGCCCCATATCCACTCCTCCTAATCTCTGAGTTGTTTTCCCGTAATCTCAAGGAACACGTCGTTGAGTGTGGGAAGTTCGGAAAACACTCTTCCGAACGGAATTTCTTTGTCCTGCAGATAGTTCAGTATCCGGATCAGGTTATGTTGTGCCCCCGTACAGCGCACAGTCAGTACCTGCTCCCTGTATTCCACGTCAAAAACATGCGACAAATTCCGGATATCAATAAGCTGTTCTTCCTCCAGGATGACCGCTTCAATCGTCACCGTTTCTCCCGTCTTGATCATACTTTTCAGTTCTTCTTTTGTTCCCACAGCGATACTCCTGCCGTGATCCATGATTGCGATTCTTGTACAAATCTGCTCCACTTCCTCCATGTAGTGAGACGTATATACAATCGTAGCCCCCTGTCGGTTCAGCTCGCAGATTCCCTCCAGGATCTTATTTCTGCTCTGAGGGTCCACTGCCACTGTAGGCTCATCCAATATGATGAGCTTCGGCTTATGGGCGATACCGCAGGCGATATTCAGTCTTCTTAAAAGACCTCCCGATAATTTCTTTGGATAAGTTTTTCTGTAATCCTCAAGTCCAACGAAACGGATTGCCTCCTCAACCAGTTCTTTCCGCCTTTTCCTTTCCTTCACATACAGCCCGCAGAAATAATCAATATTGTCCTGCACATTCAGCTCCTCGAAAACAGCGACGTCCTGCATCACGATTCCGATTTCACGTTTTACTCGATAATTGTCCGGCGCCATCTCTTCACCGAGTATTTTGATACTGCCCCGGTCAAACTTCAAAAGAGCGAGCATACAGTTGATAGCGGTCGACTTTCCACTCCCATTCGGCCCCAGAAGTCCGAATATCTCTCCCT
>CASERA010000303.1 GCA_949290175.1 uncultured Ruminococcus sp. | reverse complement strand
GCACGTATTGCTGAGACAGAAAAGTATGCACATGTGACATTCTTCTTCAACGGAGGAGTAGAAGAGCCAAATAAAGGCGAGGACAGAATCCTTGTAAAATCTCCAAAAGTAGCAACATACGACTTAAAACCAGAGATGAGTGCATATGAAGTATGCGACAAACTCGTAGATGCAATCAAATCTGATAAATATGATGTGATTATTATTAACTTTGCAAATCCGGATATGGTAGGACATACAGGTGTTGAAGAAGCTGCAATCAAAGCTATTGAAGCAGTCGATGAGTGTGTGGGAAGAACAGTTGATGCAATCAAAGAAGTGAATGGACAGATGTTTATCTGTGCAGACCATGGAAACGCAGAGCAGTTAATTGATGAGAAAACAGGTGAACCATTTACTGCTCATACCACAAATCCGGTTCCGTTTATTCTGGTAAATGCAGACCCAGCCTACAAATTAAGAGAAGGCGGATGTCTGGCAGACATTGCTCCGACATTAATTGAGCTGATGGGGATGGAGCAGCCAAAAGAAATGACAGGAAAATCTCTGCTTGTAAAGTAATCAGAGACTTTGCTAAAACACTTTTTTCTGTGAAGAAATGGTAAAACAGTAAGATAAGAATTGAAACAGGCAGAGGTCAGGAAAAGAAAGCTTCCAGGCTTCTGTCTGATTTGTATTTTAGAAATAAAATTTCATGAAAAGGACAGGATATGCCATGAGGGAAAAATTAACCAAAAGTGATGTTAAGAAAATTCAAGAAGAAATCGAACATCGGAAACTGGTAGAAAGAAAAGAGCTAATTGAAGCGGTCAAAGAGGCAAGGTCTCACGGTGATTTAAGTGAGAATTTTGAATATCATGCGGCGAAGAAGGAAAAGAACCGTAATGAAAGCAGAATTCGTTATCTTGAGAGAATGCTGAAAACGGCAATTATTGTGGAAGATCATTCCAGCTCGGATGAGGTAGGCTTAAATAAAACTGTAGAACTATACTGCGAAGACGATGATGAAATAGAGACATACCGTATCGTGACATCTGTCAGAGGTAGTTCTTTAAATGGTCTGATCAGCATTGAATCTCCGATAGGAAAAGCGCTTCTGGGACATAAAGTAAATGACAGGGTGTACATCAAGGTAAATGATGATTATGGATATTATGTTGTAATCCGCAAGATTGAAAATACACAGGATGAAGAGAATGATAGAATCCGAAGCTACTAAATCGGAAAGCAGGAATAATTCAGTGGAGAGGAAAGCAGGATGGATATAAATAAAAGAGAAAAGAAGGAGCAGTGGATTTCGGGAATCGATACGATTCTTTTCGACTTGGATGGAACATTGACAGATTCGGGTGCGGGAATTATGAATAGTGTTCGGTATGCTCTGAGAAAATTTGGAAGAGATGTGGAAAGTCTGGAAGAACTGCGAGTTTTTATAGGACCGCCGTTAGCAGAACAGTTCCAGAGTTTTTGTAAAATTTCGGCAGAAGAGAGTGTAAAGATGGTAGAAGCATACCGGGAATATTACAGCGACAGAGGGATTTTTGAGAATGAGGTATATCCCGGCTTGATTCCGGTATTGGAATCTCTGAAACAACAGGGGAAGAAACTTGCTATTGCAACCTCTAAACCGGAAAAATATGCCAGAATGATTGCAGAGCATTTTGGATTTTCGCAGTACTTTACGTTTATTGGGGGAGCACTGATGGATGGCAGACGGACAAAAAAATCTGAAGTCATAGAATATGTCTTGGAAACATGTGGAGAAACAGACAGAAACCGTGTGCTGATGATTGGTGACCGGGATTATGATATTATAGGAGCACGGGAAGCAGGGATTCATTCCATGGGTGTTTTGTACGGGTATGGAGAGTGCAGTGAGTTAGAAGCAGCAAATGCGGAAGTGATTGTGGAAACGCCAGAAGAAATCGAAGAAGTTGTAAAATGCTATTAAAGTGAAAAGAGATGGCTGAAAGTATGTCAGAACTTCCAGCCATCTCTTTTTGTATATTTTTATCTGGAATTTTCCAGATTCTTATTGGCAGTAGATAACATCAGTTTAATACGGTTCAGCTGATTTACTTCGCTGGCACCCGGGTCAAAATCGATTGCAACGATATTGGACTGCGGATATTGGCGGCGAAGCTCTTTAATAACACCCTTTCCTACAACATGATTTGGCAGACAGGCAAATGGCTGCGTACAAACGATATTTGCTGCTCCGGCATGAATCAGTTCCAGCATTTCTCCGGTTAAGAACCAGCCCTCTCCAGTCTGGTTTCCGATGGATACGAACTCAGAAGCCATCTTTGCGAGATCTTCTATGTGCGCTGGAGCTTCAAAATGTTTACTTTCTTTAAAAGCTTTAGTTGCCGGAGCACGGAACCATTCCAGTGCCTTGATTCCGAGATTTCCAATCCAGGCTTTGGATTTGCTCATACCCAGATGTGAGACCTTAAAATTCTGATTGTAGAAGCAGTAGAGTAAGAAATCCAGAAGATCTGGTACAACTGCTTCCGAACCTTCACTTTCAAGAAGCTCTACAAGGTGATTGTTTGCTGCCGGAAGGAATTTAACAAGAATCTCTCCAACAACACCGACACGTGGTTTTTTGATATCCAGTGTTTCAATCTGATCGAAATCGCGGATGATTTCACGGCAAAGTTTTTTGAATTCCCTGCGGCTTGGATATCTTTTGGAAACAAACTGTTTGCAGACTTCTGCCCATTTTTTATGTATTGCATTTGTTGTACCCGGTACGGCTTCATACGGACGCATTCTATATACACATTTCATAAAGATATCACCAAATACGACAGCATAAATGCCGCGCAGTACAAGTGCCGGAGTAATCTTGAATCCCGGGTTGCCTTCCAGTCCGCTTAAATTGATGGAAATTACCGGAATATGTGCATATCCTGCCTTTTTTAGTGCACGGCGGATAAATCCGATGTAGTTGGAAGCCCGGCATCCGCCTCCTGTCTGACTGATAATAACTGCCAGATGGTCTGTATCATATTTGCCGGAAAGAATTGCTTCCATAATCTGACCAACTACCATCAGGGATGGATAGCAGGCATCGTTATTTACATATTTTAAGCCTACGTCTACCGCCCGTTTGTTATCATTAGGCAGAACTTCCACTTTATATCCGGAGGCATTGAAAGCCGGTTCCAGCAGTTCAAAGTGGATAGGAGACATCTGAGGACACAGGATGGTATAATCTTTGCGCATTTCTTTTGTAAATGGAACTTTTTCAATGGCAGAAGAATGAATTTCCCGTTTGGTTTCACGCTGTTCTCTGACACGAATAGCAGCCAGCAGTGACCGGACACGAATGCGGGCAGCTCCCAGGTTATTTACCTCATCAATTTTCAGAGAGGTATAAATTTTATCAGAATTGGTCAAAATGTCAGCAACTTGGTCAGTTGTGACAGCATCCAGACCGCATCCGAATGAATTTAGCTGAATTAAGTCCAGGTTGTCTTTTGTCTTCACATAGTTTGCTGCTGCATAGAGACGGGAGTGGTACATCCACTGATCCATTACATTTAAAGGACGCTCTACTGCCTGCAGGTGGGAAACAGAATCTTCTGTCAGAACGGCAATATTATAGGAATTAATTAGTTCTGGCAGACCGTGATTTACTTCCGGGTCCGTGTGATATGGACGCCCTGCAAGTACAATTCCCCGATTGCCCGTTTCGTCCAGGAATTTAATGGTTTCTTCTCCCTTGCGGCGCATATCTTCGCGGCAGGAGGATTGTTCAGTCCAGGCATCATGAACTGCATGTTTGATTTCTTCAGCCGGAATAGAAAACTTTTGAGAAAGTTCTTCAATTAATCGGGAAGATAACGTCTCTTCGCTCTGGAAAGACATAAACGGATACATGAAGTCCACTTCTCCATGTACAATTGGATCCATGTTATTTTTAATGTTTTCCGGATAAGATGTAACAATCGGACAGTTATAGTGGTTGTCGGCGTCTTCGAATTCATTGCGCTCATAAGGAATACAAGGGTAGAAGATGTGTTTAATTCCTTCATTAATCAGCCATTGTACATGTCCGTGAGCCAGCTTTGCCGGATAACATTCGGATTCACTTGGGATGGATTCGATTCCAAGTTCATAAATCTTTCTTGTAGATGCAGGAGAGAGTACCACGCGGAATCCAAGTTTTGTAAAGAATGTAAACCAGAATGGATAGTTCTCATACATATTCAGTACGCGCGGAATTCCAATACTCCCTCGTTTTGCCTCTTCATCTGTAAGCGGCGTATAGCTGAAATATCTCTGCATTTTATATTCGAAAAGATTCGGCATATGGTTTTTCGCTTTTTCTTTTCCGAGACCTCGTTCACAACGGTTTCCGGTGATAAATTTCCGGCCGCCGCTGAAATGATTGACAGTAAGACGGCAGTTGTTTGTACATTTGCGGCATTTTGCCATCGTTGTCTTATATTCAAGCGTTTCAATTTCATCGATTGGAAGCATCGTTGTGCCTTCACATTCAACGTAGCGCTCTCTGGCAATCAAAGCAGCACCAAAAGCACCCATAATTCCCGCAATATCCGGGCGGATAGCCTCACATCCTGCAATCTTTTCAAAGCTTCGCAGGACAGCATTGTTATAAAAAGTACCACCTTGAACTACAATGTGCTGCCCCAGCTCTGAAGCATCGGAAACTTTGATTACCTTGAACAGAGCATTTTTGATGACAGAATAGGCAAGTCCCGCAGAAATGTCGGAAACAGCAGCCCCTTCTTTTTGTGCCTGTTTTACTTTGGAGTTCATAAATACAGTACAGCGGGTTCCCAAATCAATCGGATTCTTAGCATACAAAGCCTCCTGAGCAAAATCCTCTACGGAATAATTCAGTGATTTTGCAAATGTTTCGATAAAAGAACCACAGCCGGCAGAGCAGGCTTCGTTCAATTGTACACTATCTACCGTTTGATTTTTGATTTTAATGCACTTCATATCCTGTCCGCCGATATCCAGAATACAGTCTACATCAGGTTCAAAGAAAGAAGCTGCATAGTAGTGGGAAACCGTTTCCACTTCTCCTTCATCCAACAGAAGAGCGGCTTTAATTAACGCCTCTCCATATCCGGTAGAACAGGAGTGGACGATTTCCACGCCTTCCGGCAGACGGTTATAAATATCTTTGATAGCGCGGATGGTTGTTCCCAATGGATCCCCTTCATTATTATGGTAGAAGGAGTACAGTAAAGTTCCGTCTTCTCCGACAAGAGCGGCTTTGGTTGTAGTGGAACCCGCATCGATTCCCAGGAATGCTTTTCCCTTGTATGTAGCAAGATCTTTTACCGGAACCTGGTGTTTTGCATGACGTGCCGTGAATTCTTCATACTCTGCAGTAGAAGCAAACAAAGGCTCCAGGCGCTCTACTTCAAATTCCATTTCAATCTTTCCGGCAAGACGGCTCTGCAGTTCCTGAAGGGCAACATTAACCTCTTTTTTTGAATTCAGCGCAGATCCGATTGCCGCAAATAAGTGAGAGTGATTTGGTGCAATCACATGTTCCTCATCTAATTTTAGGGTACGGATAAATGCTTCTTTTAGTTCAGACAGAAAATGAAGCGGGCCACCTAAGAATGCAACATGACCACGGATTGGTTTTCCGCAGGCAAGGCCACTGATAGTCTGGTTGACAACTGCCTGAAAAATAGATGCCGCCAAGTCCTCTTTGGAAGCACCTTCATTAATCAGAGGCTGAATGTCAGATTTGGCAAATACTCCACAGCGAGCAGCGATGGAATAAAGCGCATGATAATTTTTTGCATACTCATTCAAACCGGTTGCATCTGTTTGAAGCAGTGAAGCCATCTGATCGATGAAAGAACCGGTACCTCCGGCGCATACACCATTCATACGCTGTTCTACATTTCCGCCTTCGAAATAAATGATTTTCGCATCTTCTCCGCCCAGTTCGATTGCAACATCCGTCTGAGGAGCATAATCCTGAAGAGCAGTAGAAACAGCAATTACTTCCTGAACAAATGGAACTCCAAGGTGCTTTGCAAGTGACAATCCACCGGAACCTGTGATGACCGGCGAAACCCGGATAGGGCCTAATTTATAAATTGCTCGTCCAAGAAGATCAGATAATGTCTCCTGAATATTTGCAAAATGCCGTTCATAGTCGGAGAATAGGACTTCATGATCGACACCAAGGACAGCAATTTTTACTGTTGTGGAACCGATATCGATTCCAAGGGTATATAATTCGTTTTCATTCATAGTAAATTCCTCATCTTTTGCTAAAACTATATTAGTTATTACTTATTTATATGTGATTTTTGTTTACAACATTCTCTATTATACGACAATAGAAAAAAAAACACAATTATTATTATTCTCATATTATGTGCTTAAAAATGAAAAATCTTTGGGAAGAATATAAAAATTAATACAATCTGTCAGGAAAAATAAAACATCCATTTGACAAACGGTAGAGCTACCTGTACAATTAACTTCTGTAAGGAAAATATATATATAAGGAGAGTATGTTATTGAATTGGTTAAATAAGCTGGAAAGAAAATTTGGGCGTTACGCAGTTCATAATTTGACGATGTATCTGATAGGAGCATATATTATCGGATATGGAATCAGTATTCTTTTGCCGGGGTTGATGAGATGGCTGTATTTGCAGCCGGGATCGATTCTGCAGGGGCAGGTATGGAGAATCATATCCTGGATATTGGTTCCGCCAGGCGGCAGTTTGTTTGCCGTAATTATTATGCTGTTGCTCTATTATTCTCTTGGAACGGCTCTTGAAAGGACCTGGGGGGCTTTTCGTTATAATGTATATATTTTTTCCGGGATTATATTTACTGTATTAGGAGCGTTTGTCTTATATGTATTGCTTGGAAATGTTGCGGATATTTTTGGGGGATTTTTCAGCACATATTATATTAATCTTTCAATATTCCTTGCATTTGCGGCAAGCTATCCGGATATGGAGCTGATGTTGTATTTTATCCTTCCGATAAAAATCAAATGGATGGGACTGGTTTACGGGGCGTATATTCTTTATCAGCTTGTTACAGGAAATATTGTAACAAGGGTTGTGATTATCTCGTCTCTTCTAAACTTTATTGTATTTTTCCTGTCCAGCAGAAACATGAGGTCGTATATGCCGAAACAACAGATGCGTAAGGCTCAGTTTAAGAAGCAGTCACGACCACACATGAACTATGCGAATGGAGCAAAGCACCGGTGTGCCGTTTGCGGCCGTACGGAGTTGGATGATCCGACCTTGGAGTTCAGGTTTTGCTCTAAATGTAATGGGAATTATGAATATTGTCAGGAACATTTATTTACGCATCAGCATGTGAAGTGATTTTTTTTCAATAAAGAAATAAAAAAGGAGAGACATGGGAAAAATGAAGAAGACAAAAGTAATCTGTACAATGGGACCTAACACAAATGACAGAGAAGTCATGAGAAAATTAATTCAGAATGGAATGGATGTTGCCAGGTTCAATTTTTCACACGGAGATCATGCAGAGCAGAAATCCAGAATGGATATGCTGAAAGAACTTCGTGAAGAAGAACATAAAAATACGGCGATTTTGCTTGATACAAAAGGTCCAGAAATCCGTACGGGACTTTTGAAGGATGGTAAGAAAGTAACTCTTCATGAAGGCGATACATTTGTCCTGACAATGGAAGATATTGTGGGAGACGAGAACAAGGTTTCTCTTTCTTATAAAGGTCTGGTAGAAGACGTAGAAACTGGAAAAACAATTCTGATTGACGATGGTCTGATTGGACTGGAAGTTGTAGAGACAACAGAAACAGATATTATTTGCAGAGTAATCAACGGCGGAGAGTTGGGTGAAAGAAAAGGTGTGAATGTACCGAATGTTCCGGTCAGACTCCCAGCGATTACAGAAAAAGATAAAGAAGATATTAAGTTTGGAGTAGAGCAGGAAATTGATTTTATTGCGGCTTCTTTTGTGCGTAATGCAGAATGTGTTCTGGAAATCCGTGCATACTTAAAAGAGCTGAATGCTCCGTATATTCCGATTATTGCAAAGATTGAGAATGCGGAAGGTATTCAGAATATTGACGAAATTATCCGTGCAGCAGATGGAATTATGGTGGCACGTGGTGATATGGGTGTTGAGATTCCGGCAGAAGAGGTTCCATACCTGCAGAAAATGATTATTCAGAAGTGTAATAGTAATTTTAAAACAGTTATTACAGCAACACAGATGCTGGATTCTATGATTCGTAATCCTCGTCCGACAAGAGCTGAGGTAACAGACGTTGCAAATGCTGTATATGATGGAACAGATGCAGTAATGCTTTCTGGAGAAACAGCACAGGGAAAATACCCGATTGAAGCACTTCAGATGATGGTGCATATTATTGAAAGTACAGAGCAGCACCTGGATTATGATGTAATTCTGGAAAAAGCCGGAGAACATTTAAAGAAAGGAATTTCCAATGCGATTGGATATTCTTCTGTACTGGCAGCAGCGAACTTGAAAGCAAAATGTATCATCACACCAACTGTTTCTGGTGCAACAGCAAGAGTGATGTCAAAACTGAAACCACAGCAGCCAATCGTGGGAGTAACTCCAAATGAGAGAGTTTTAAGAAGAATGTCTATTTATCGTGGAGTACAGGGGCTTCCATCTATGGCGTGTCATACAACAGAGGATATTTGCAGTGAAGCAATTGAAATTGCAAAAATCAAGAATTGTGTGGAAGCTGGTGATATCGTAGTGCTTACAGCAGGAATTCCTTCAGTAAATGTGGAAGCAGCACGCGAAGGTGTCAGCAACATGATGAGAATTACAACAATCGAATAATAAGAAAATAAAAAGGGTATCCCTAAAGTTACAAAAAGGCTTAAGGGATGCCTTTTTCTGTGCATAAAACAGCTGTATAGCAAATTCGGATGAAATGATATAAAAATATGTTTCTATATAAATCAGATTGACAGTACAGAAAATTTGATATATAGTGTTTCTTGAAAGAACTACTAATAAAATCCGGATGAAATCCTTTGATAAAAATATAAAATTACAAGAAAGAAAGATGCCTATGGAACAAAAACAATTTGTAGAATATTTGCTTCATTTTGGACTGACCAGACAGGAGGCCTCCGTTTACATGGAGCTTCTGCTGAAAGGAAAGCAGACCGGATATGAGATTGCAAAAGAGACGGGAATCTCCAGATCGAATGCATATGGAGCGTTGGCTGCGCTGGTAGAAAAAGGGGCGGCATATTTGGTGGAAGAGTCGGCAAAAAAATATATTCCAGTAATGCTGGAAGAGTTCTGCGGCAATTGTATCCGGCGGATGCAGGAAGAAAAGGAATGGATGACTGCCAATATCCCGGAAAAGAAAATAGAAGATACGGGATATATTACTATTGAGGGTGAACAGAATATCAAAGATAAAGTACGTAATCTTTTGTCTCATGCTGAGGAACGAGTGTATCTGGCGTGTACGGCAGCATATCTGGAAGAATTTCGGGAAGAACTGGAAAATTTGGTGAGTGAAAAGAAAAAGACAGTGGTAATTACGGATGCTCCGTGGAGTATGGAAGGAGTACTGGTTTATACAACCAAAAAACGGGAACGGCAGATAGGAGTGATTGCAGATTCTAAACATGTAATTTCAGGAGAATACGGCGGGGATAGTATGAATACATGTCTGTATTCGGGACAGAAAAACTTTGTGATGCTGTTCAAAACCGCACTTGCCAATGAGATAAAATTAATTAAACTTCAAGAAGGAGAAAAATAGAATGAACAAAGAAACGTTTGTGACCAAAGAACAGTTGGATGAGATTACAAAGACATACCCTACACCTTTTCATTTGTATGATGAAAAAGGGATTCGTGAAAATGTAAAAGCATTGAGAGATGCATTTGCATGGAATTCCGGATATAAGGAATATTTTGCTGTGAAAGCTTGTCCTAATCCGTTCTTAATTGATATCTTAAGAGAATATGGCTGTGGCTGTGACTGCTCTTCCTATACAGAGCTGATGCTTTCCGAGGCAATGGGAGTGAAAGGTCACGAGATCATGTTTTCTTCGAATGATACACCTGCCCAGGAGTATGTGTACGCTGATAAACTGGGAGCAATCATCAACTTAGATGATATTACGCATATTGATTTTTTGGAGCAGGCGATTGGACATATTCCGGAAACAATCAGCTGCCGTTATAATCCGGGCGGT